>JAZOSY010000001.1:0-2949 GCA_045657385.1 Faecousia sp.
CAGTGCTGACGAAATGCCTGACTTTACAGGCAATATGCGTTACACAGCAACAGTGGTTCTGGATGCCCAAACCCATAAAGCTCTGGACCTTGGTACGGTAGGTCAGTGCGCACAGGTGCACCTTAATGGCAAGTATGTAGGCACACGCCTATTTGCTCCCTACTGTTTTGATATTTCCAGTGCCGTTCAAAATGGTGAAAATTATCTGGAAATCACCGTTGCAAACACCTGTGTTTATGAGCAACCAGACCTTTTTTCCCGATATATGCTTATAAAGCCCAGCGGCTTGTTGGGACCCGTTAAGATCTTATTTGATCGCTGATGTACACACCATTATGTCATATTTACCGGGTTCAGTCACCCATTTAACTATACTTGTATTATTAACTGTGCTATACAACTACAAAGCGGACTGCGAATACACAATTTTATATGATGCAGAACAGCTAATCGGGTAAATATCAAGTTATTTTCTTACAGATGATTGCTGTAGTAAGTTTTACGGCCTCTATTACACTAGAATATACTGGAGTGCTGATGTATATCGCAACTGCATTAAATTGATCAAAATTACACAATAACCAAGTATATGGCTAAAATGCATAGTGTCTTGACTTTGAAATATCGTTGCGATATTCTATGAAAAGAAGGAGTCGATTGATAGATGCAAAAAGTTTTGCAATGTTTGGAATGTAATCCAGTAATTGCTGCCATCCAGAAAGATGCACTGCAGGAAGCGATTGCCTCCCCTGCTGAGGTCATTTTCCACTTGGGCGCGGATCTGATGTCCATTCCCGATATCGTTCAGGCTGTACATAACGCGAATAAGTTTATATTCATCCATATTGATTTGGCAGAAGGCTTGGGGAAAAACCGGGCTGCGGTAAAATATATCGCCCTGTGCGGGGCAGACGGCATCATTTCCACCAAAGCACAGCTAATTCGGTACGCGAAAGAATTTGACCTTATCACAGTTCAGCGATTCTTTGCACTGGATTCCAAAGGCATGGAAAGTATCGATGAAACCCTTCGAAGCAGCAATCCCCACCTCATAGAAATTATGCCAGGTGTTATCGGCAAGGTCATCCGCAGATTCAGCAGCGGTCATATTCCTGTGATCGCCGGTGGGCTAATCCAAACAAAAGCTGAAGTCACGGAGGCACTCAACTGCGACGCAATCGCAGTTTCCACAGGCAAGCAGGAACTGTGGTATTTATAATTTCATAACCGTAGAGATTAAGAGAACGGGCTGAGTAGAGACGCATAAAATATGCGCCTCTATTTGGCTCCTTTTTTATTTTTGGAAGGAGAAACAAAATGATGTATGATGTGGCAATTGTAGGCGCCGGTGTCATCGGCGGTATGCTCTCTCGGGAGCTTTCCAAATACCTGCTCAAAGTGGCACTTTTAGAAAAAGAGAACGATGTGGCTATGGCCGCTTCCCGGGCCAATTCTGGTATCGTCCACGGCGGTTATGATCCCGTACCGGGTACGCTGAAGGCACAGTTAAATTCTGAGGGTGTTGAGCTTCTGTTCGATGCCGCAGCAGAGCTGAATGTGCCTATCAAGCGCAACGGCTCTATGGTCTGCGCATTTTCCGCTGAGGAAGAACCTTTGATCCACGAGCTGTATGAGCAAGGTCAGCAGAATAACATTCCGGGGCTAAAAATTCTCTCCGGCGACGAAGCTCGTGCCATAGAACCCAATTTGTCTACAGCAGTTACCAAGGTGCTCCACGTGACAAATGCAGGTATTGTCTGCCCCTATGATCTGACAATCGCTGCAGTCGGAAATGCCATGGACAACGGCGTAGAATTATACCGCAATTTCAAAGTCACTGCCATTACCAAAGAAAACGGCATATTCACTGTAACCGCTACAAATGGCACGAAGCTACTGGCAAAGTATGTGGTCAACTGCGCAGGCGGCTACTCCGATGAAGTTGCACGGATTGCAGGCGATGAATTCTTCACCATCATTCCCAGAGCTGGCGAATATATGGTTTTGGATAAAGTGGAAGGCGTCCGTGTCAGCCATACGCTGTTCCAATGCCCCACTGTGGAGGGCAAGGGCATCCTGGTCTCCCCTACTGTGGACGGCAATCTGCTGGTTGGTCCTACCGCCAAGGTGGTAGAGGCCCCCGACAGCGACGACACCACTGCAGCAGGCCTTGCCGAAGTGGAACGGCTTGCCGCAAAAAGCGTGCCCTCTGTGAATTTCAGGCAGGTCATTACCTCATTTACCGGCGTGCGTGCCTCCACAAAGGGTGGCGAATTTCTTTTGCAGGCATCTGAAAAAGTTCCGGGACTTGTCCATGCAGGTGGTATTGACTCTCCCGGTCTGACCTGCTGCGTTTCTATTGCCAAATATCTTACCAACATTCTGCGAAGTATTGGTCTTTCTTTGGAAGCCAAAGAAAACTGGAACGGTAAACGGGAAGATCCCCACGCCTTTCGGAAAATGAACGACGAAGAAAAGAACAAATATATTCAAAGCAATCCTGCTTACGGCAAAATTGTTTGCCGCTGCGAAACCGTAACCGAGGGCGAGATTCTCCGCGCCATACGTGCCAATCCCCCTGCCTGGGACATTGACGGTGTGAAACGGCGCACCCGCAGCGGCATGGGCAGATGCCAAGGTGGCTTCTGCGGTCCTTATGTGATGGAGCTGATTGCACAGGGACGGAATATCCCTATGGAGCAGGTCACGAAATTCGGTGGTAAATCCTATATGGTAACGGGAAGGATCGGTGAATGATATGGTAAACCACGATATTGTTATTGTCGGCGGCGGACCGGCCGGTATGGCAGCTGCAGTGGCAGCCTATGATGCAGGCTGCAAAGATGTGGTCATTTTGGACAGAGAGCCCCAAATCGGTGGCATTTTGATGCAGTGCATCCATAACGGCTTTGGCCTGCACAAGCTGGGCAAGGAGCTGACCGGCCCGGA
>JAZOSY010000002.1:0-3001 GCA_045657385.1 Faecousia sp.
TTGTTGACGATGAAATCCTCTTCTGACAGCTGACTTAGATCAACGGTATACTCCGCCTGACCAAAGTATTTTGCTTCCTGATAAGTGGAATTCCACTTGAAACCGCCCCAGCCTTCATCAGCCATGGATACGACCTCGGACTACTCAGCTGTGTAGACAATCAATCGAGCATCTTTTCCATGGGCAATAATGATGGGATCCTTGAAATCTGCAACAGTACGGCGACCGCCTTTCTTGGACAGTACGATTTGATTCTCAGCCATTTCTTGCTCGATCTCACCGGCAATCGTATCAACAAATTCGCTCTCCTTGGAAGGGAAACTGCGAATCACAATGATACTGACCAAAATCACAGCAAATAGGGCGATAAGCGCCAATAGCTTCTTAAGAATGTGGGCTTTTGCCGCGGGCTTCTCGATAGTTGTAGTTGTCATAGTATCTCTTCTTTCTCTTTATCTTTCTGACAGAATTGTACCACACCATAATCAAAAAATAGCACTGAATATGGAACCTTCTGCTGTCGTAGAAGCGCATGTTTTTTTCGCGAATTGCTACCTGACAGTTTTATTTTATATTTTCTTACCCATCATGTCAACGCGGAATAGTAATCACGTCTTTTCCAAACGATAAAAAAGGACGCAGGATTGGAAGAAGGAATTTCCAAATCTTGCGTCCTAATTTTATGTTTTAGAGTTTTGCAATTAACTTTGCTTTCAAATCAGAAAATTCTTGTTCTGTCAGAATACCAGCATCAAACAGCTGCTTTGCTTTTGTGATTTCATCCATGATACTGGACGCAGAAACAGGTGCTTCCTGTGTGCTTTCTTCAACAACTTCTGCAGTAGCCTCATCAACGGACACCTCCGAATCAATGATGGTCGTGATTTTGCCATCCAGAGCATATATGCGAGATTCCTTTTCCAGGATAAACCGCTTACAGTAGAAAACCTCAGCGTACTGAAGTATCTGTACCATTTGGGCAGTGTCAATGGCAGCTCCGAAAAATGCACCAAAATAAGGTGTAGACTTACCCACCGCATCTTTGCCAAGTTTCTTTCCAATCTGCTCAAAAATTTCTGTAAATGCAGTTTTTTCCAATCCTTGTTTTCCGGCTTTTTCAAGAGCTTTCTTTGCCGCCCCATTGGCCAACGCACGCATCTGTGCCAAGAGAAGGGTTACGCCATTCTTTCTTGCCATAGCTTCCCAACCCTTTTTAACAGTTTGGCGAACAGTAGTTGTTTGGGTAAAGAGCATGATTTTAGCAATCGCTCCGGACAATTCTGTGCCCGTGCTAGCCTTAGGATTAAGCCCATTCATAAACACTTCGGACGCAATTACAAGCTCTGCGGGATCGTTTTTAATGTCATATCCATAGAACATTGCGACTGACTGAACAGCCCGATAGTACAAAAACGTGCTTAGTACAAGATTAAACGGTATACCCGCAAATCCAAAATATCCAGTAGCCGCACCTTCCGCAAGTGCTACAATAACATCAGCATACTTGTATTTACCTACAAGTTGCGTCAGTTCATAACTTCTCACCAAACAAATTTCATCGAGTCTGGTAATTTGATTGTTTGAAGAGATTTTGTCTACCTGTTTAATGATCTCGTTTTCACTAATGGTTACTTTCGAAGCAAACTGCTCCAATGTCTGAAAGCTTTTAGCAAGAACCTCCATACATTTTGTAAACAGTTCCGCCTCCGAAATCTTACCACCTGCGGCAGCAAAGGTATCTTTAACTACCTGAGGAACCTTCTCTCCAACCTTTTTCATGACTTTATTGACCGCGCTTGGAGCAACCATCTTATTGTAAGTTTCAGTCAGCGTGGTTAAAGCCTTTTCTTCTTTTGCATCGATTATTAGTTCGGGGATGATATAGGTTTTTGTACTCATAATTAACCCACCTTTCGTAATAGGGGATGCATATTTCGCGAATTATCAATATCAATTATACAATTTGCGGTTTGTTAGTGTCAACAAGAAATAGCTTTTCTCCCTACTCTGCGCTATAATAGACCCAAATGAATCGGAGGTGCTCCTATGAAAGCCTTAACTTACATTGAACACGGAAAATTCGCCCTTCTGGACAAGCCAAAGCCCGTTATTCTGAATCCTCGGGATGCAGTCGTGCGGGTGACGCTAGGCTCTATCTGCACCAGCGATCTGCACATCAAGCATGGCTCTGTGCCCCGGGCAGTTCCAGGCATCACCGTCGGCCATGAGATGGTGGGCATTGTAGAGGAAGTTGGATCCGCTGTGACTTCTGTGAAGCCCGGTGACCGGGTTACGGTGAATGTGGAGACCTTCTGCGGTGAGTGCTTCTTCTGCCAGCACGGCTTTGTGAATAACTGTACCGATCCCAACGGAGGCTGGGCATTGGGCTGTCGCATCGATGGCGGACAGGCGGAGTTCGTTCGGGTGCCCTATGCGGATCAGGGTCTGAACAAGATCCCCGATTCCGTCACCGACGAGCAGGCTCTGCTGGTGGGCGATGTGCTGGCCACCGGTTTCTGGGCCGCCCGGATTTCTGAAATCACCGAGGAGGACACCGTCCTCATCATCGGCGCTGGCCCCACAGGCCTATGCACTCTCATGTGCGTGCTTCTGAAGAACCCCAAGCGGATCATCGTCTGCGAAAAAGACCCCGCACGAATCGAATTTGTCCACAAGCATTACCCCGAGGTGCTGACCTGCGAACCGGAAAACTGCAAGGTATTCACTCTCGCCAACTCCGACCACGGCGGTGCCGATGTGGTGCTGGAAGTGGCAGGCGCAAAGGATACCTTCCGCTTGGCATGGCGTTGCGCCCGGCCCAATGCCATCGTTACCGTGGTTGCCCTCTACGACGAAGCCCAGACCCTGCCCGAATTGACTTTGTCCATAAGCATTACCCCGACGTGCTAACCTGCACCCCGGAGGACTGCAAGGCATTCACCCTCGCCAACTCCGACCACGGCGGCGCCGATGTGGTTCTGGAGGTAGCAGGAGCCGAGGA
>JAZOSY010000003.1:0-11113 GCA_045657385.1 Faecousia sp.
CCAACAGCAACCAGGCGCAGACCTGTCACAGCAAATTCTCTTGTGAGCACCAGCATCAAGGCCCAAGCAGGCATCATGCCCCACTGGCAGAACATTGTCATAGCCGCGATGGTCAGCAGTTTATCCGCAAGAGGGTCAAGGAATTTACCGAAGTCGCTGACTTGGTTATACTTACGAGCGATCTGACCGTCCACATAATCGGTCAAACTGGCGATTACAAACACCGCCAAGGCAATCCACAGCCACAGGCCGGACTGACCGCCGCTTAAATACATAAAAAGCATATAAAGCGGAATAAATGCTACACGTATCAATGTAATTTTACTGGCTAGTGTCATCGTTACTCCTCCACCAAATAGCCGGACAGTTCTCCGTCAACCACGCAATCGACACACACATTTACGAATGTGCCTTCCGTCAAGGGCTCTTCCGTGGCGATCCAGACCCGGCTGTCGATCTCAGGTGAATCGGCATAGGTCCGGCCGTAGAACTGCTCTGCGTCTTCGTCAAAGCCGTCTACCAAAACCTCCAGCGTTTTACCCTGCATAGAAGCATTGTAATCATCCATAATGCGAGATTGGATAGCTTCCACCTGCTGGGCCCGTTGTTGGGCAATTTCAGAATCTACAAATTCCATTTCGGCTGCAGGTGTTCCCTCTTCGGGAGAAAACGGGAACGCACCCACGCGCTCCAAACGCTGTTCTTTCAGGAATTGGCACAACTCCTCAAAGGCCTCCTCAGTTTCACCGGGAAGGCCGGTGATCACGCTGGTGCGGATCACGAGGCCGGGGATCCGGCTGCGCAGCTTTGCAAACAATTCCTCCAGAAATTTGTGGCTTCCGCGGCGGTTCATCAGCTTCAGCACCGTGTCATTACAATGCTGAATGGGAATGTCCAAATACTTGACGATTTTCGGCTCCGATCCCATCACTTCGATCAGCGCATCATCGATCTCGTCAGGATAGGTATAATGCACGCGGATCCAATGGATTCCGTCAATTTTACACAGCTCTCTCAGAAGCTCAGGCAGCAGCCGCTTATGTTCGGCAAAATCTGTGCCGTAGCGGCTGGTATCCTGCGCGACCACCAGCAATTCCTTGACACCGATGGAAGCCAGATACCGGGCCTCATAGAGAATATCGTCCATTTGGCGACTACGGAATTTGCCGCGCAAATAAGGAATAATACAGTAGGCGCAACGGTTGTCGCAACCTTCTGCGATTTTGATGTAAGCATAATGCTCTGGGGTGGTCAGAATCCGGCCGCACTCCTCTTCAGGGGTGTCGATGGAGGCAAAGTCGGAGACCGCCTCATCTGCAAGCAGTTTTTCGATGGCGGCGACCACCTCTGTGTAGCTTCCCGTTCCCAAAATGCCGTCCACTTCCGGCAGCTGCTCAAAAATCTCCTGCTGATACCGCTGAGAAAGGCAGCCGGTTACTAGGATCTTGCCGATCAAGCCCTGCTCCTTCAGCTGGGCCATCTGCAAAATGTAATCAATGGCCTCTGCCTTTGCAGAATCGATAAAGCCACAGGTGTTGATCACGACCACATCTGCGCCGATCACATCCGGCTGCACCTCAAAACCAGCATCCTGCACCCGGTACATCATCCGTTCGCAATCCACCTGATTTTTTGCACAGCCCAGAGAGATAAATCCAATTTTAGCCATATATATCCTCCTGAAGATCCGCGTTTTCTGAAAAAGCTTGCAGTGCTCTGCGGATCTCGTGGTAGCTATGTCCCCGTCGCAGGAGGGCATCGGTTGCTTTACGCAGATCCTTATCCGTCCACTCCCCTGTTAGGCGCTTTTCAAGAAAGGCCTGAATCTTTTCCGATTGGTCGGGATAATCTTCCAATGCCGCATCCCAATATTCCTTGGGAATCCGTTTTTCAAAAAGTGCCTGCTTGGCACGAGCCGGGCCGTAGCCCTTGGCAATGCAGCTTTGCACCACTTGGAATGCGGTTTTTTGGTCATCCAAAAGGTCCTTGTCCACAAGCCATGCTACTGCCTGCCGGGCATCTTGCTTGGTTTCGCCCTTTTCTACCAGCCGACGCTCCAAATCCGCTTTGGACACGCTACTGGCAGAGATAATCCGCACTGCACGCATTTTGGAGGACATCTGGCCTGCGGTAGCGCGCAGGTTTTTCAGTTCGTCATCCTCAAGCTCTTTACCGGCGTAAAGGCCAAAATCCTCTACAGTTTGCCGGTAAAGGCGCATAAATGTGCCGTTGGAAAATTTCACTGTGTACCGCCCAACACGGTCCGGCTGGGCGGCTACAGACTCAATCCTCGTCATCGAAGTCATCAGCGCTGACGGCTATGGGCCGTTCCGCTGCACGGGCAGGCGTTCTCTCTGCTGCACCGGTGATGAGTTTTTCGCGAACCTGAGCTTCCACGCGCTCAGCAATATCGGGATTGGACTGCAGGTAGGTCTTTACGCTGTCCTTGCCCTGGCCGATGCGCTCGTCGCCCATGCTGAACCAGCTGCCGCTCTTCTGGATAATTTCCATTTGAACAGCCAAGTCTACCAACTCGCCCCATTTACTGATGCCTTCGCCAAACATAATGTCAAAGTATGCTTCGCGGAAAGGAGGTGCGACTTTGTTCTTAACAACCTTAACACGGGTTCTATTGCCAACCACGTTGCTACCCTCTTTGATGGATTCCACACGACGGACATCCAGACGCACAGAGGCATAGAACTTCAGTGCATTACCACCGGTAGTGGTTTCGGGGTTGCCGTACATGACACCAATCTTCATACGCAGCTGGTTGATGAAGATGACGATACAGTTGGTTTTGGAGATAGAGCCGGCCAACTTGCGGAGAGCCTGGCACATCAGACGAGCCTGCACGCCCACAAAGCTGTCGCCCATTTCGCCTTCCAGTTCCTGCTTGGGAACCAGTGCTGCAACAGAGTCAACAACCACAGCATCCACAGCGCCGCTGCGAACCAGTGCGTCAGTGATTTCCAGAGCCTGGCCGCCTTCGTCCGGCTGAGAGACCAACATATCGTCGGTATTCACACCCAATGCTGCAGCATAAACAGGGTCCAGAGCATGCTCAGCGTCCACGAAGGCCACTTGGCCACCCTTCTTCTGAACCTCTGCCAGAATGTGCAGAGCCAGAGTGGTCTTACCGGAAGATTCCGGTCCGTAAATTTCAATAATACGGCCCTTGGGCACGCCGCCAATACCCAGCGCTGCGTCCAATGCCAAAGAGCCGGTAGGAACTGCGTCCACATTCATTTCGGGCTTGTCGCCCAGACGCATAACCGCGCCCTTGCCGAAGTTCTTTTCGATTTGAGAAAGTGCGGTCTGCAGCGCTTTTTGCTTATCGCTTGCAGGAGTAGGGGTCTCGTAGGTTGATTTCTTTGTAGCCATAATTACGCATCCTTCCTGTCGTAACGAGCCAGTACAGCCCGTTCTCTGTCGTTATAGTCTCTGGAACGCTCCAGTATGGTATACCCATTCATTTCCAAAAGTTCGCACACAGCGTCGCCCTGACCCATTCCAAATTCAAGGCACAGGTAACCGCGGTATTTCAGTGCGGCGGAGAAATTCTCCGCAATCGCCCGGTAGAAGTCCAATCCATCGGAACCGCCATGCAGGGCCAAGCGCGGTTCATAACGCGCTACACTATCCGGCAACTGCAACATTTCCCGGGTTGTAATATAGGGCGGATTAGACACAATCATATCGAATTTCCCCAAAAAAGCATTGGGTTTTTGCAGTGCATCTACCTGCACACAGGCCACACGTCCGGTCAGCTTGTGTGCGACGATGTTCTTCTTTGCCACATCTAACGCCTGGCGCGAAATATCCGCCAATGTCACCTTGGCATCGGGAATTTTCGTTGCTATCGCAAGGCCGATACAGCCAGAACCTGTGCAGAGGTCCAAAATTCGGGGCTTATCATCAAGAAGCAACGCCTGGTGAATTGCCATATCTGTAACTGCGCAAGTATCATCTCTGGGTATCAGCACATCAGGTGTCACCGTCAGTTTCAAGCCGTGAAATTCCCACTCGCCCAGCACATAAGCAAGGGGTTCACCTGCCAATACACGTCGTACAAGTCCGTCCAATTCCTCACAAGCACTTTCCGACACATACATATCGCGGTCGGAAAGTATCTGCTCTCTTGTTTTTCCTGTAATGTGGCACAGAAGGTTTCGTGCCAGCAGGCTCGCTGTCTGCTCATCCTCCTGGGTCATAAAAGCACGGCGAGTCTGCAGGTACAAGTCGGATATTGTCTTTACCAACGGTCTTCCCCCTCATTTTCGGGGAGAACGGCCTCCAGTGCAGCAATACCCACTTCAATCATGCTATCGTCCGGCTCATTGGTGGTGAATTTCTGGAACATCATACCAGGTGCGGCCAGCGCGTGGGTGAACCAGTTGTCGTGACGACCCACCCAGCGGTTGATTTCATAGCTGAATGCCACAACCAAAGGCAACAGCAACAGTTTAAACACAATCATAATCACACGATAAGTCAGACTACCGTGCATTTCGGCCAAGGCAGGTACAACTGCCAAAAGCAACGAAGATGCTACCGAAAACAGCAGAATAGAGATAATCATAACCACCAGCAGGAAGCTTGTTCCACATCTGGGGTGCAAACGGGTTTGCTCACGGACATTTTCTACCGTCAGAGGCAGGCCTGCCTCATAGCATCGAATTGTCTTGTGCTCAGCACCGTGGTATGCAAAAACACGCTTCATCTCACCCATTCTGGACACCAAAATGATGTACATACAGAACAGCAAAATGCGGATTGCACCTTCCACCAGGTTTAAAATCAACGTGCTCTCAATCCAGCGGTCAAAGAAACTGCCCAAAATCATAGGCACCAAGAAGAATAACAGAATAGACAAACCCAGTCCCATTGCCACGGCAAAGCCAACAATCAGCTGCTGGAATTTCTTGTCACCAAGTTTTTTCTCCAGCCACTGGTCAAACTTAGAGGGGGTCTCCTCTGCCTGCTCCGGGGACAGGTCTGCAGAACGCATCAGCGCTTTTACACCGCAAAGCTGTGCGTCAAAAAAGTTCACTGCGCCACGGATAACAGGCCAAGTCAGCGCCGATTTCTTATCGCGCACTTTTCGGTCACTTACCTCTACGGTCAGTCCCTCTTTACCACGCACAACGATGGCATCCTTTTTGGGGCCGCGCATCATAAGTCCTTCAATCAGCGCTTGTCCACCAATCATTGTTTTAAATTTTTCTTGATTAGCCATAGTGTTCCTTCCTTACTGAGAGGCCGGAAGCCGCACAGTTACCAGCGTGCCGCCGGTCAATGCATTTTCCAGAATCAGCTCTCCACCATGCATTTGTACAATTTCATCGCTGACTGCAAGGCCGATACCTGTACCTCTGGCTTTTGAACTTCCCTTATAGAACTTCTTTTTAACCAGGGGCAGTTCATCTTCCGGGATACCCGGGCCATAGTCGCGAATATAGACATTTACAAAGTCATCCTTATATACAATACCGGCGTCTATCAT
Organism: Faecousia sp.; assembly: GCA_045657385.1. Lineage (GTDB taxonomy): Bacteria > Bacillota > Clostridia > Oscillospirales > Oscillospiraceae > Faecousia. Next base: position 5,507 of record JAZOSY010000003.1, read on the forward strand.
TTTTCCCTCTCCGCCATGCTTGACGGCGTTGCTGAGGATGTTCAAGAATACCTGACGCAGACGCTGGGGGTCACAGGAAATTTCAGGAATCTCCTGGTCGTTGTCTTCATACTTAAGACTAATGCCTTCGTCTGCCAGGCGGTTGCCATACATAAACACGGTATCCTCAAATTCCGCACGAATATCCACCGTTTCCATATTGAGGGTCATCTTATCGTCCTGCAGACGGGTGAAGTCCAGAAGGTCCACCACCATACCTGTCAGGCGGTCTGCCTCTCTATGGATGATACGCACACCGCGCCGAGTGTCATTGTCCAATTTATCGGAACCCAGGAGGGTTTCACTCCAGCCGGTAATGGCGGTCAATGGTGTACGCAATTCGTGGGACAAGGACGAAATAAAGTCGCGCTGAATCTTCTCGTTTTCACTGATTTTCAGCGACATTTCGTTAATCATCTGGGCCAAATCGCCGATTTCATCATCGAACTTTGTTTGAATTTGTATGCCGTAACTGCCGTTTGCAATTTTTTGAGATTTCTCAATAATCTCACTAAGTGGCACCAATATAGAACGAATGTAGTAATTACTACTAAACAGCATAATCAGCACGACGATGGACAAAGCACCAAATGAAACTGCGCCGACAGTCAGAATCTGCCTGTCCATTTTATCGGTAGATGTTACATATCGCAAGACACCGATTACTTCGCCGTTGCTGTAAATCATTGGGCTGGACACAGCCATAATCCGCTCCCCTGTCTGCGGATTTTTGCCAATGAAAGAGGAAATTCCACGAGTGCTCACAGCTTCTGCCACATCCGGCGTAGACGGCGGTTCGCCCACCCAGCTTCCGTATGAGGAAGCTACCATACGCCCTTCTGCATTGATAAACTGCAGTTCGATAAAGTTGCGGTCCTCAAAGGTTTGGGCATAGGTGATACAGGACTGGTAATAGTCCTTGTAGTTTTGGCTCAAGGAATCTGCAAAAAATTCCGTTGTAGATTGGGCTCTGGAACGCATATCCGTTTCCATAGAGGAATAGTAGTGCGCTGCAAAAAATGCCATGATGAGTAGCACACACACAACACCCAATGCACAGGCCACAGCAACCGTATTGACCAGCCAACGACGGCGCAATCCCTTGATTTTGATTGTACCAAAATGAATTTTACTTTTTCTCATGTGCCCCATTTATATCCGAAACCCCAGACTGTGGTAATATAGGTGGGGTTTGTTGCATCGTCCTCAATTTTGATTCGCAGACGGCGAATGTTCACGTCCACGATTTTCAGTTCTCCTTCGTAATCGCGACCCCACACGGCAGACAAAATGTCCTCACGGGATAAGGCGCGACCAGGATTCTGCATAAATAGCTTCAGTATGGAATATTCCACCTGAGTCAAGCGAATACGCGCTCCCGACTTATCCAGGGTGTGGTTGCGAGTGTTCATTATAAACGGGCCCTGACTGATAAGCTCCGTGTCCATACCACCGCCAACACGACGATACAGCGCATCGATACGAGCAGTCAATTCTGCAGGAGAGAAAGGCTTTGTCACGTAATCGTCCGCGCCGGTCATAAGGCCGGTGACCTTATCCATCTCCTGGGTACGGGCAGTAAGCATAATAATGCCGATTTGCTTGCTGGTGGCGCGAATACGGCGGCAGACTTCAAAGCCATCAATATCCGGTAGCATTACGTCCAATATGGCCACGCCAATGTCCGGATAACGCTGTAGTTTTTCCAGCGCCTCCATACCTGTACCGGCTTCGATCGCATCATAGCCGGCGCGCTTCAGGTTAATAACCACAAAACTGCGAATATTTACTTCATCTTCCAAAATCAGTACTTTTTTCATTCTTTATCCCTCTTATGTTTCACCGGTATTCCACTCACGTTGAATCAGGTTGAAGTTGTGAATCAAACTTTGCTGCGAAATAAAGTAGTCGCCGGCAGCACTTTCCATACTGGCTGCATAGATTACAGTATTTGTTTTCTCTAAAACAAACCGACCGTTTGCTACGCTTTCCTCTTCCCGATTTTGCCCTACTAAGGCATACACGGTAAACAGTTTTGTCGCTTCTGTGTACGCATCGTTCCACAGGTAAAATTCATGTGAATTACCTATACACTTAGCGGTGATTCGTTTAGCAAGCGATTCATTAAACTGTAAAAACCATCCGCCGGCTGATGCATAATACGTATAGAGCTTCTCCAACATCTTGCCATCGCTTTGCATTGCGTACCAGCAAATCATATCACAATTTTCCTTGAATTGTGTTTCTTCCAGTGGCACTGTCGGAATCAGCTTCGGCAGTTCCATCACACCGTCTTTATCAATATCATCTGCGTAAATGAAGTGGTTGCGAAGCGTTTGCAGACCTGTATCCGAACCGTCTGCGTGGCTAAGGTTTACAAGAATTTTGTCTTCTACTGCAAATATGTCGGTAATCAGCGAGTTGTTACCCACAGTGCTGGCCACATACAATGCGGTCTTTCCATCCTGTAGCTTACCGATGATAACTCGTTTAAGCTTCTCAACAGAGCTGGACATACTTGCCTCGTTGGAAACTTCAACAATGCCGTCATTCAAACTATACAGCTCCGCAACGCCATTATCTGTTTCGCCCACATTGGGCCGCAGCACCAGCAATTCACCCATCGTATCATCGTTAAAATCAGCGGTGATGAATTTCTTGTAATTGGCTGAAATAAGTTTTTCCGCCTTGCCTGTTGCGCAGGAATATACAGAAACCGACCGCACAAGCTGGTCGCTGATTTGGCTGCCAACAACCACCTCAACACCGGGCTTTTCGTCCATCTGGACGTATTCCACCTGATCAAAGGCTGCACCGCTACTGTCGATGGTGGCCCAGTGGGCAAAACCATCATTCACACGGCTGAAAATCAGAATCCGCAGGGGCAATTCGGAATTACCCTTGGTAAACACCAGATATTCCTGCTCGCCGTCACCGTTCAGGTCAGCCATTTGGACGGTCTGCTGATTTTCACCGCTTAAAGGCGCGCAAAACTCCAGACCCACCATAGCCGAACTGATGACGGTTTGCAGGTTACTGTAATCTTCAGATCGTTTGGGTAGTTGGTACATTTGATTCACACCCTGCATTGTGCAACCGGAAAGCAACAGCGCTGCTGCAAGCAGGCAAATCATATATTTCTTTCTCACAAACCAGCACCTCTTTCTCTTTAGTATAGCACATCCGGGTCAAAATGAAAAGTTATTTTACTACGACATTGTCCTGTCCAAGAACTCTCTTCAACTCCTTGAGCATTCGTTCGTCAAGGGCGCACTTACTGCCTGCACGCTTCTTGGTATCGGCAAAATAAACCACAACAGGGTTATCGCCCGGGAACATTGTCAAAATGCTGCGGATCTTTGAGAACAGCGGATCCTCCTGACTGGGCAGCTTCAAATAAAGCGTACCAGACAATTGAGTGGGTCTGTCAGACAAAATTGTTCTTTCCTGATGGCCGGAAGCAAATTCCGATATAGGCTGGGCGCGGTTGATGACGATTTGCGGTTCTTTTTCGTCACGCAGGGAAAGTCTGCCCACGATCACCACCGGCTGATTCTCCTTCAGGTAGCCGCCGTATTGGCTCAGCACATTGGAGAAAGCCAGCATTTCAATGGCAGAGGTATCGTCTTCCAGCGTTACATAAGCCATCATAGAATTGTTCTTGGTGGTTTTCATTTTGATAGCCTGAACAACACCGGCAATGCTCACGATCTGGTCGTCCTGATAGGTGTTGTTCTCCTCCATCAGCGTACCGATCGGAACCACGCGTGTACCCTTCAGCAGATGGCGGTAGTCATCCATAGGATGGCCGGACAGGTAGACACCAGTGGTCTCCTTTTCCAGCAGCATCAGGTCGGCCTTATTCATCTCGGAAAGCTTTGGAATAGGAATGTTAACTGCGTCCTCTGTATCCTGCAGCATGGCAAACATACCGATCTGGCCGTCAAGATTCTTCTTGCGAGAGTCGGCGATGGCATCCATCATACTGTCGTATACCGCCAGCAATTCACTACGGTGGTAACCGAAACAATCCATTGCGCCGCACTTAATAAAGTTTTCAACTGCGCGCTTATTGATCTCATCGCCCATTCTCTGGATAAAATCCTCCAAAGATTGGAACGGGCCGCCTTCGTTACGCTTGGCAACCATACTGCGGATCAGGCCGCGACCAACATTTTTCACCGCGCCCAATGCAAACCGGACACAATCGCCCTCCACGGTAAAATTATCGAAGGAGTGGTTAATATCCGGAGGCAGCGTGGCAATGCCCAAATCCTTACACTCAGAGATGTAACCGGCGATCTTGATGCCGGAGTCCTGGGCGGAGATAACAGAGGTCATCAGCGCCGCCATATACTGCTTGGGATAATGGCATTTCAGGTAAGCGGTCTGGTAGGATACCACCGCGTAGCACACGGCGTGGGCCTTATTGAATGCGTAGTTGGCAAAGTCGACGATCTCATCGTAGATGGATTGGGCCGCTTGCTCGCTGACACCGTTGGCCACTGCGCCGGGGATGCCCTGCTTTTCATCGCCGTAGACAAACACGTTGCGCTCTGCGTCGATCACGTTCATCTTTTTCTTGGAGATGGCGCGGCGGATGTTATCAGCCTGTCCCATGGTGTAGCCGCCAAGGGAGCGGAAAATCTCGATCACCTGCTCCTGATAGACGATACAACCGTAGGTGACTTTCAAAATCGGCTCAAGCTGAGGGGTTTTATAGGTGATTTTCCGAGGATCCTGCTTGTTGGCAATGAATCTGGGAATGGATTCCATAGGGCCGGGGCGGTACAGCGCTACGATAGCCGTCATATCCTCGATGGAGGTGGGCTTCATATTAACACACACACCGGTAATGCCGGCAGATTCCAGCTGGAACACGCCCTGCGTCTTACCCTCGGCAAGCATATGGAAGGTCTCGGGATCGTCATCGGGCACTTTAGAGATGTCAAAGCTCGGGTCGATCTGGCGAATTTGACGCTGAGCATCTTCAATAACCGTCAGGTTACGAAGGCCCAAAAAGTCCATCTTCAAAAGGCCCAGTTCCTCAATGGTGGTCATGGTATACTGGGTAACGATGGTATCGTCATTTCGGGAAAGAGGAACATAGCTGCATACGGGATCAGCTGTGATCACTACGCCAGCCGCATGGGTAGAGGTATTCCGGGGCATACCCTCCAGGCTCATGGCCGTATCGATGAGCTTCTTCACCCGCTCATCGTTATCGTATTTCTCTTTCAGCTGGGGAGAAACCTCCAGCGCCTCTTTCAGGGTGATATGCAGGGTGGTGGGCACCAGTTTTGCCACCACATCGGTCTCCGCATAGGTAAAATTCAGCGCACGGCCCACATCCCGGATGGCACCCCGGGCAGCCATGGTACCGAAGGTGGCAATCTGGGCCACATGGTCGGCTCCGTACTTGCGAACCACATAGTCAATGACCTCACCCCGGCGCTCCTGGCAGAAGTCCGTATCGAAGTCAGGCATACTGACACGCTCGGGGTTCAGGAACCGCTCGAAAATCAGGGCGTACTTCATGGAAGTCGGATCGTAGCCATGTCGTTCTGT
>JAZOSY010000004.1:0-2914 GCA_045657385.1 Faecousia sp.
TGAGACGGTAGAAATCAAAAAAGTGGTCTCTGAACGGTATCCTGTGGAATATTTTCCCGATTTTGTGTGCTTTGGAGGGCGCCAATATGGGGTGAAAACACACGATAATGTGGACATTTTACTGCAAAATGCAAAGGAATCTATCCACATAAAGAGGTGTAACGTATTGAATAGCAGCGAATAAACACCACTTTGCATTTTTGCATTTTGCACGGTGCAAAAAAAGTATGGGGGGTGCGGCCTATATTATATATATAATCAATTAATCAATATCATTCATTAATATAATAAGGAGTGCCCCTATTTGGTCTTAAAAAATATCAAAATGCAAAATGCAAAAATGCAAACTTAACCTATAGGTCGAAATCTTATTCTTCAAATAAACTTTTTAGCCTCTCTTTTACCTCCCAAATCACCCATCACTCCCCCTTTTCGCCTTTATTGCAAAGAAAATGTAAAGTTAATGATATTATATTATGCTATAAATCAGTTGGATGTATAAAGGTTTTGCTTTTTGCGTTTTTGGAATGAAGACGGGGTAGGACAGTCTTATTTCATTAGTCCTACAATATCGTTGATGTCATGTGATTTGCTTCAATAAATCGCATTGTATCGAAAAAAGTTTTGCCGTTCTTGGAAATAGACAGAGGGTGGGGGAGCGCACATTGTCAGAAGTTGAGACGGAATCCGCCCTGTGCCGATATGCCGGGCATTTCATATCCCTTCATGATGCAATAGTGGGCATCCGTGAGGTTGTCGGCAGCCACGAAAAGTTGCAGCCATTTTGTGGGGCTGTACGATGCCTTTATGCCCAGCAGCGCGAAATTCTGCAAGTCGGTGTCCTGAGAGACAAACAGGCGGTTTGCGCCTTTGAGTTGCGGATGCAGTTCCCATTTGGGGTGGGGCATCAGATCCAATGCCAGATAGTACTGGTGGCGAGGCGCACCGGTCAGGTTGTCCACATCGGTGTGCATGAAGCTGTAGTTTGCCTGCACACCCATCCACTTCAGCGGCTTGCTCTTGATGGTTAGTTCCACGCCCTTGTTCGTGAATTTTCCCATGTTCTGGTTCTTTCCGTCCAGCACGGCAATCAGATTGGTTCCGTGGCTGATGTAGCCGGTGAGGTCAACGCTGAGCAGCGGGCCGAAAGTTTTTCCCACGCCCACTTCGTAGTTGGTCATCAATTCCGGCTCCAGTTCAGAATTGGCCATCTTGTAAAGATAGAGTTCCTTGAACGAAGGGTTCCTGAATCCGCGTGCCACGGCTCCCCTGATGTTCCATCCGTCTGCAGGATTGGCCGTGATGCCGGCCTGTGGTATCCAGTGTGTGCCAAAGAGGCTGCTGCCTGCCATGCGCAAACCAGCGTTGGCGGACAGGCGTTCATGCAGGAAGGTATGGCTCAGGGTTATATAGGGCGAGTATTCCGTTATGCGTTTGCGCTTGAGTGTGGCCAACGGCGCTTGGGAGAAATCTTTTCCTCCGGACAGCGGAATCTCTCCCGAATAGGAGTCAAAGTCGAATCCGGCTGTGGCGGAGCCGTTTTCCCACAGCGTGAAATTCTGCTGCAAGATGATGCCCAACCTGTCGTCTGTGCTATGGAACGGAGCGGGGTCTTCTATGAAATGGTTGCCGTAGCTGTAATAGGCTCGCACGTTTCCGTTGGTGCGGCGGTATTTGTTGGCGGCTGACACGGACGCGCTTCCGCGAACCACATTCTGGTGGTAGACGCCCGTGGGGTCGTTCTTGTACACTCTTGGATAAACGGGATCATCGGCCAGAAATTTCGTCAGCGCATAATCTGCCTGCAACTTCCATTGCTCGCTGGCCTCGAATCCTATTTTTGCATACAAGTCGCCTTGTTTGAAGTCGAACCCTTCCTGCACGCCGTCAGTGCGGTCGAATCCCAATGACACCAGAGAGGAGAAGCGTCCCTTGCGTGCCATGTTCGTTAGGTGGGTCTGCCAAGTGTTGTACGATCCGTATTGCGAAGTCAGACTTGTACGGCATCCGTCTTCCGCCGCCTGTTTGGTGATGACATTTATCACGCCCCCCATTGCATTGGAGCCGTAAAGCACAGAGCCTGGTCCTCTGAGCACTTCTACATGGTCTACATATTCCTTTCCGTATACATCTGCCACATGATGGCTGAAGAGTCCGGCATATTGTGGCTGTCCGTCCACCATCATCAGTACCGCATTGGTGGGTTCTCCGCCCACTCCGCGGATTTTAATGCCTCCCGAGCCTCCGGTGCTGACTCCGAAGCCCAGTATGTTCCTTTCTGCCACGAACAGCCCGGGAATGCTTCCGGACAGGGCGGAAAGCAACTGGCCCTTTCCCGATGCCTGCAGTTGTTTGTCCTCTACAACGGTGACGCTATACGGGATATGCTTTGTCTGGGCGGCCACGGGTGTACCGGTAACCACAACCTCGCTCAGCGCCGAAAGAGGAATGGAGTCTACGGGGCTTGTCCTCTGCCCCCAGGCACAAACGGTGCAGGAGCAGAAAAGGGAAGAAAGGATTGTTCTGAAATTCATAACTGCAAAGATACAAAAAAGCATCACAAACGGGGCGATGATGCGGAAAATAATCACAAAACGGCTGTAAATAGTATATTTTTTGAAGTATATATTAGGATTTTGGCGGGATTTTCAATAACTTTGCCATTCAAAAATTTAGGAATAATAAACAACCTTTAGTTTTTATATAGAAGCATTATGGGCGGTTTTTTTGGCACAGTGGCGCAGCAACCTTGCGTGGCCGATCTGTTTTACGGCACAGATTATCAATCGCATATGGGAACCCGAAGAGGCGGTATGGCCTCGTATTCGGAAGAATTGGGATTCTATCGTAGCATCCACAATCTTGAAAACACATATTTCCGGACGCGTTTTGAGCCCGAGTTGGACAAGTTTGT
>JAZOSY010000005.1:0-39164 GCA_045657385.1 Faecousia sp.
TCGTTTCACAAAGGAAGATATTGAATACCTCCGCGGTAGAAAATTGTTCAGCGAGGAGTTCTTGGAGTACCTGTCCACATTCCGCTTCACAGGTGATATTTGGGCGGTGCCGGAGGGAACACCGATCTTCCCCAAGGAACCAATTATGACAATCCGTGCGCCTGCGATCGAGGCGCAATTGATGGAAACCTTCATTCTGCTTTCCATCAACCACCAGAGTTTGATTGCAACAAAGGCAAACCGTGTTGTGAGAGCAGCTGATGGGCGTACTGTGCTGGAATTTGGTTCACGCCGCGCTCAGGGAGCAGATGCGGCTATTCTGGGCGCCAGAGCAGCCTATATCGGCGGTTGTAATGGTACCGCCTGTACGATCTCTGACCAGCTTTTCGGCGTTTATGCGGGCGGGACAATGGCTCACGCGTGGGTGCAGATGTTTGATACAGAATACGAGGCCTTTAAGGCCTACTGCCAAATGTATCCTAACAACGCTACACTCTTGGTTGACACCTATAACACACTGAAGTCCGGTGTTCCCAATGCGATCCGCGCCTTCAATGAGGTGTTGAAGCCTATGGGTATCACCAAGTGCGGCATTCGTCTGGACTCCGGCGATATGGCCTACTTGAGCCGCAAGGCAAGAAAGATGCTGGACGATGCCGGTTGGACGGAGTGTAAGATCTCTGTTTCTAACTCTCTTGACGAGTATATTATCCGTGACCTACTTCAGCAGGGCGCCGAGATTGATATGTTTGGAGTTGGTGAACGCTTAATTACTGCTAAGTCCGAGCCTGTATTCGGTGGCGTCTACAAGCTGACAGCTGTTGAGAATCCTGACGGCACGATTACGCCGAAGATCAAGATTTCTGAGAACATCGGTAAGATTACAAATCCCCACTATAAAAAGCTCTATCGCTTCTATGGTAACGATACCGGCAAGGCAATTGCTGACTATCTGTGCGTTTACGACGAAACCGTTGACGATTCGCAGGATTTGGTGATTTTTGATCCGGAAGCAACATGGAAGACAAAGACTGTTTACGATTTCACCGCAAAGGAATTGCAAGTGCCGATCTTCAAGAACGGCGAGTGCGTCTATGAATGTCCTGATATTCATCAGGTCCGCGCCTACTGCTTGGAGCAGGTGGATACCCTGTGGGACGAGGTCAAGCGATTTGACAACCCCCATAACTACTATGTGGACCTGTCTCAGAAACTGTGGGATATTAAACATGGTCTGCTAAAAAACAATTCCGGCAACGACAAATAATTTATGGAAAAGAAATGGGTTCTGTATATACTTTTGTGCAAGGACGACACGTTGTACACAGGTATTACAGACGATCTGGAACGCCGACTTGCCCAGCACAGGGCCGGAAAAGGTGCTAAGTACACACGTGGTCGTTCCCCGTTAACGCTTGTGTATAAGGAAGAATGCCAATCCCACTCAGATGCGCTGAAAAGAGAATGTTTTGTAAAGAGCTTGAAGCGCGCTGAGAAGCAGGAATTGATTAAACCCTATGAAAAAACGGCTGCCGAGTGATCGGCAGCCGTTTTATTTACATGTCGTAAATGCCCATAATTACTATGCCTGCAAAAGTAATTGCAATACAAGCGTAATGCTTCCAGCTAAGTTTCTCTTTTAAGAACAGACGACTCCATAAAACAGAAGCCATACAGTAGCTGGAGATAATGGGTGCAGACATCGCAATGTGACTTTCGTCTGCGAGTGCAAAAATATAGGTGAACTGTCCGGCAGTTTCAAAGATTGCACCAACATATTTAGGAAATTCCATTTTAGCTACCATTTTCTGCTTTTTGATAACACAAGTATAGAAGAAGCAACCAATACCGGCAACAAGGAAGGTTAATTCATATGCTACATTAGCGGAGTTTGCAGAGGCATCGCTCATTTCGGCAACAAAAGTACGAAGTGCTTCTCCTTGCTCAGCGGAATGAGCGGTCAAAAACTCAGTGGGGAACGCTATTTCTGCATCCAACAGATAGTCCGGGATGCCGTTTGTAAACAGATGTGCAAACTCGGTGCTTACATTTTCATTAATAAATTCTAAATGAAAAACATCAAGAACGATTGCATCTGAAAAACTACCGGCAGCATCTAAAATGCAATAGGCAATGGGCAAAGCAAGTGCTAGCCAGGATTTCGCGTATTTATAGTTTGATGCTTCTTGACGCTTTACACGAAGTTCATCATCTTCGTAGAATTCTACAAAACCGAGTCCAATAACACCTACACAAGCAAAAGCAACGGCTACATATTGCATAAGTACCATATCACCGGAGGTTCCGGTAAGAATTGCAACAATGGCAACCAATGCGCCGGAGGCATTGCAAATCGGAGAAGAAATCGACAATTCTATGTAGCGCAGACCGACATATCCCATAGCCATGCTGAGAATGTATAATAGGGAGACAGGTAGGTATGTTAGAATGATATGAAAGTTAATAGCCACATCATTAAAGAAAATCTCGTAGATTGCGTGCAGGCCCATAACCAGACCGACAGCCATAACCATTTTGTTTTGACTGTGCTTGTCTTTTCCGTCACGGCAGCCAATCTTAGAGAAGAAATCTGAGCCAGACCAGCATAGCAATGTTATAACTGCAAATATAAACCAGTTCATAATAATATCCTTCTTTCTTTATTTATAGTGTAATAAGTCCTGCATCGACCATTTTTTGCAGGCTCATCAGAATGCCTAATTTCGCGTGGAACCAGGTTAAGCCGCCCTGGAAGTAAACCGCATAAGGCGGACGAATGGGTCCGTCGGCAGACAGTTCAATGGAAGAACCCTGCACAAATGCGCCGGCCGCCATAATGACTTTGTCGTTGTAGCCGGGCATATCCCAGGGTAGAGGTGTGGCAAAGGAATCCACAGGCGCAGCGGCCTGAATACCCTTACAGAAGGCAATCATACCTTCTTCACTGCCAAGTTCCACAGCCTGAATAATGTCGTGCCGACTTTCAGTTGCATTGGGAACACATTTGAAGCCCAAGGGTTCATACAGATTTGCGGCAAATATGGCACCTTTTTCTGCACCTGCAACAACTGTGGGAGCAAGGAAGAAACCCTGATACAGCGCAGGCATCAGACCCAAATTTGCACCAACTTCTTGGCCCAAGCCAGGTGCAGAAAGGCGATAGGCGCACCGCTGAATGCAAGTGTTTGTACCGCAGATATAACCGCCGATGGGGGCAAGTCCGCCGCCCGGGTTTTTGATCAAACTGCCAACGACCATATCTGCGCCAACATCGGACGGTTCAACGGTTTCCACAAACTCGCCGTAGCAGTTATCAACCATGCAGATAATGTCGCGCTTAATCGACTTAACAAAGGCAATTAGTTCGCCGATTTGCTTTACAGAAAAACTGGGGCGTGTCGCATACCCCTTGGAGCGCTGAATGGTCACCATTTTTGTTTTTTGGTTGATTGCTTTGCCAATGGCCTCATAATCAAACGTGCCGTCAGGCAGCAGATCGACCTGGTTGTAGGTTACACCATATTCCTTCAGAGAACAGGGACTTTCACGAATACCGATGACCTCCTGCAGGGTGTCGTAGGGTAGACCGACAGGGGAGAGCAGCTCGTCTCCAGGCAGCAGATTGGCAGACAGCGCAACGGTCAGCGCGTGGGTGCCGCAGGTGATCTGAGGACGCACCAAAGCTGCTTCTGTGTGGAACACATCAGCATATACCTTTTCTAAATTATCTCGACCTACGTCGTCATAGCCATAACCGGTTGTTGCGGCGAAACATGCAGCAGAAACATGATTCTTCTGCATGGCTGCGATAACCTTTGCCTGGTTGTGTTCTGCAATTTTATCGATCTCGGCAAAGCGGTCTTGCAATTTGACAAGGGCCTCCTCACCGTAGGCATAGACACGGGGACTGATGCCCATGGTGTTGTATAATTCTAACAATTCTTCCATATTATCTACCTCTATTTATCACTGTTAAAGATTTCATCAGCAAGATCACGGAGCAGATCAGGTCTTGAAATAATCAGACCTTTGTCTTCTTCACCCAAAATCAAAAGTGTATCGCCGGGCTGTATATTGAACAGTTCCCGCGCCTCTTTCGGAATTACGATCTGGCCTCGATCACCCACTTTGGAAGTGCCGAATACACGCCGTGATTTGCCTTTTCCAAGTATGTGCTTACCACCAGCCATTGTGTGCCATCACTCCTACTTTTCATATTTTTCATACCTTAAAAAGTATAATAGAATCCGCTCCGGATGTCAATACCGGAGCGGAAAATATTGGTTTAATCGTCTCGGCTGCGACCGCCAAAGAGCAAAATTAATCGTAATAATTGCGCTGCAGCCACCGCGACGGCTGCTACATAGGTCATGGCGGCAGCGGTTAGGGTTTTTCTGGCACCGCGCTGCTCGTCATCCGTTAAAATTTGTGCCTGATCAATTGCTTGCATTGCGCGACGGCTGGCATTAAATTCCACAGGCAAGGTAATCAGTTGGAATATAAGACTCAGCGAAAAGCATGCAATACCGAGATATACCAAATTGTATGAGAAGTTTCCTAAGGTACCAAAAAGGATTCCCAATAAAATCAGCGGCATGGCAAGGGTTGAGCCAATATTGGTAATGGGAATAATAGCAGCGCGCAACTTGATAGGCGCGTAGGACTTTGCGTACTGTACTGCATGTCCTGCTTCGTGGCAGGCAACACCAATTGCTGCTGTTGATGCACTGTCGTAGACAGAATCCGACAGGCGAATCACATTTGTTTTAGGGTCAAAGTGGTCTGTCAGATTTCCCGATACGCGTTCAATCTGAACATTGGTAACGCCATTGGCCTGTAATACGCGATAAGCTGCATCCTTGCCTGTTATGTGTCGGGATGAAATTTGCTTAGAATAGCGGCGGAATGTGCTGTTTACACTGTAACTTGCAAGCATTGCGAGCAGTAAACAGGGGAGAACAATCACGACATATGTCATATCAAAACCATAATAAAAGGGCATAGTAACCTCCTATAAACATTTTTTAATATTATAACCGATTTGTTGCAATAATGAAAGTATAAAATGAAAAACTTCATAACTTTACATTTTTGCGTTAGCTGTGTATAATAAAATAGAAGAAGATTGGAGGAGAGTGCCTGAATGCCGATAGTGCTTTATATTTTGCTATCACTTGCATTATTGATACTTTTCAGTGGTTTGTATATGTTCATTGTTGCTTGTGTTCGTCGCAAAGAACCAGGTTGGTTGAACGAGGATGAGATACGAAATACTCGCTACGGCCAGCACTATGAGCATATATGTATCGGCCACCGATTCTTAAAAGATCACAATGCCCAAGATGTATATATGGAAAGCCATGACGGTTTGAAGCTCCACGCGATGTGGGTTGCCGCAGAGAATCCCCGTGGTACAATTCTGTTTGCCCACGGCTACCGCAGCAGTAAGCTGATTGATTTTAGCCTGGCATTTAATCTGTATTATAATCTGGGAATGAACATCCTTGTTCCTGATCAACGCGCCCACGGTGAAAGTGAAGGGAAACTCATCACATTTGGTGTGAAGGAAAGTCGTGATATGCAGTCCTGGATTGAATTTCACAATGATCACTATGGCGAATTCCCGTTGTTTTTGAGTGGACTTTCCATGGGCGCATCCACAATGCTCTATTTGGCTGATAAGGATCTGCCCGATAATGTGCGGGGCATTATTGCCGATTGCGGTTTTACCTCACCGAGGGATATTCTTGCGTGTGTTTACCACAGTTTGATTCATCTTCCGGCTGGCCCCACTTTACTGGCAGCAGAGTTGTTTGCGCGGATCTTCGGCGGTTTTGGTTTTGCACAGGTAGATACCCGTAAGAGCCTGAAGAACAGCAAGCTACCTGTCTTTTTGATTCACGGTGTGGCTGATGATTTTGTACCCTGTGAAATGACAAAACAGGGATATGAGGCATGTACAGGACCGAAGGAACTGCTGCTTGTGGAAGGTGCGGTGCATGGTGTTAGTTTTCTTGTGGAACGGGATAAGTATACAGAAATGGTAAAGTGCTTTCTTGATAAAAACCTTGCCTAGATAAAAATACAAAAGGGGATTATTATGAATACAATTTCAGTTAAAAAGTTGAGTGAGAAGGCAATTTTGCCCACCTACGGTTCTGCTGAAGCAGCCGGCGCAGATTTGTATGCTTGCTTAGATGATAAAATTTCTATTGCACCCGGCGAATCTGCATTTGTTCCAACCGGACTTTCCATGGAAATCCCTAAGGGTTATGCCGGTCTTATTTATGCTCGCAGTGGAATGGCCTGCAAACGGGGCTTAGCACCGGCCAATAAGGTTGGTGTTATCGATAGCGACTACCGCGGTGAGTTTATCGTTGTTCTTCACAACCACGGTAGCCAAACTCAGGTAGTGGAACATGGTGAGCGGATTGCTCAACTGGTGATTACACCTGTGCTTATAGTGTCCTTTACTGAAACTGATGAACTTTCTGATACGGAGCGCTCCGGCGGCGGATTCGGCTCGACCGGCAAATAAGGAACAACAAACCGCACTGCATTTTTGCAGTGCGGTCTTTGTATTAGTAGAACAACAAATCAGAATATGTGGGGTAGGGCCAGTAGGCCTTGTCTGTCAACTGCTCAAGCCGGTCAGCTTTCAGGCGAAGCTTCTCCATGCAGCATACAATTACATCGTGGCAGTAGTCAACAGCTGCTTCCTTGTCTTGGGGAATGTTATCCAAAGCGGCCTGAAGTTCGTTGCAGCAAGCATACAGCGCATCAGCATTGTCTGACAGCTCTTTCGCCAGTTCAAATTCTGCTTTGCAAGAAATGCCAACCTGCTTCTTTGCGGTAAGACCGTTGCACAGGTCACGGCTGTAATGTAATGCGGCCGGGAGAATTTGATGAATTGCCATGTCGATACATGTCTTTGCGTCGATACAGACAATCTTGCGGTAGGCATCCAAGTGAATTTCGTATCTTGCGCGGAACTCATCCTCTGTGTAAATGCCGTGCTTGGTTACCAAATCAAGATTCTTTTGGGTGAAATATGTGGGCAGACACTTAGCTGTGGACGGGTAGTTGCTAAGGCCACGGCGTGCGGCCTCCTCGGTCCACTCCTTAGAGTAGCCATTTCCGTCAAAGATAATCCGCTGATGTTCCGCAAAGGTTCTGCATACCAGTTTCTGCAACGCGGATTCAAAATCAGATGCCTGCTCCAGTTCATCTGCAAATTTTCCCAATTCCTCAGCCATAATGGTGTTCAGAACGATGTTCGGGCCGGCGATAGACTGGGAAGAACCCAGCATACGGAACTCAAACTTGTTACCGGTGAAGGCCAGGGGAGAGGTACGGTTGCGGTCTGTTGTGTCCTTGGGGATAGCAGGTAAAACGTCCACACCGATTCGCATAACGCTCTTTTCGGGGTCAGTGTAGTTTGTGCCGTTGATAATAGAATTCACAACTGCATTCAATTCATCACCGAGGAAAATGGAGATGATCGCAGGGGGTGCCTCATGAGAGCCCAGACGGTTGTCATTACCTGCCGAAGCGACGGTGCAACGCAGGAAGTCCTGATACTCGTCAATGCCCTTGATAAAGGCTGCAAGGAACACAAGGAACAGCGCGTTCTGACGGGGAGTTTTACCGGGGCGGAACAGATTGATACCTGTGTCGGTAGAGAGCGACCAGTTGTTATGCTTACCGGAGCCATTCACGCCTGCAAAAGGCTTTTCATGAAGCAGGCAAACCAAGTTGTGCTTGGCTGCGCACTTCTTCATCACCATCATAATAATCTGGTTTGCGTCGCAGGCGCTGTTTGCATTTGTGTAAATGGGGGCAATTTCGTGCTGGCAGGGGGCAGTTTCGTTATGCTTTGTCTTGGAAAGAATGCCCAATCGCCAAAGCTGTTCGTCCAGGTCCTGCATAAAGTTGGAAACACGGGTGCGAATTGTGCCGAAATAGTGGTCATCCAACTCCTGTCCTTTGGGAGGAAGCGCGCCAAACAGCGTACGGCCGGTCAAGCGCAGGTCTTCCCGCTTGGCATACATATCTTTCGGCAGCAGGAAATACTCCTGCTCAGCGCCTACGCAGGCAGATACACGCTTTGTCTCCGTATCACCAAACAGTCGCAGAATACGAATGGCTTCACGGGAAACTTCGTCCATAGAACGAAGCAGAGGCGTTTTCTTATCCAGCGCAGCGCCGGTAAAGGAGAAGAAGCAGGTAGGTATGTAAAGGCTGTTATCCTTTAAGAATGCAAAAGATGTGGGATCCCAAGCGGTGTAACCGCGTGCCTCAAAGGTTGCGCGCAAACCACCGGAGGGGAAAGAAGACGCATCCGGTTCACCACGAACCAAGGATTTTCCGGAAAACTCCATGATAACACGGCCGTCATCAGTGGGGGAGATGAAAGAATCGTGTTTTTCGGCGGTGATGCCGGTCATGGGTTGGAACCAGTGGGTATAGTGGGTTGCACCTTTTTCAATCGCCCAGTTCTTCATAGCCTCAGCAATTTCGTTAGCAACATCCAGTTCAAGTTGTGTGTTATTTTCGATACACTTTTTCCAGGAAGAAAAAATCTCCGGACGCAAGCGTTCTTTCATTGCGACTTCATTAAAAACGTCAATGCCGAAAATCTCAGGTACATTTAACTTTTCGCTCATATTTCCACAACCTTCCAATAGAATGAGACAGTATTTCAACCATACTTTATCAATTTATTCTATTCTATTGCAAGTTAAAATGCAAGGAATATTTCATGTTCAGATTGATATTTGGAAAAAAGCAACATTGTCGGCTTGTTTCATTAACAATTTACTTGCATTTTCACATAATTGGTTGTATAGTATTCAAAAATGAAAAAAGAAAGAGGGATTATATATGTCTTATATTTCCATGACAAAGGAACAACTCCAGGCAGAGTACAATGCTGTTTATGCTCACTTTACATCCTGCAAGGAGAAGAATCTGAAGCTGAACATGGCAAGAGGTAAGCCTGCTGCTAGCCAGCTGGATCTGGTCAATGATATTCTGACCTGTCTTGTTGACCCCAAGGAATGCTTTACCGACGGTATGGACGCAAGAAACTACGGCGAACTGGCCGGTGTTCCTGCTGCAAGAGCTTACTGGGCAGATGTGCTGGGCTGTAAGCCTGAGCAGACCATCGTTGGCGGCTCTTCCAGCCTGAACCTGATGTATGATGTGATTGCTCACGCATACACCCACGGCCTGACCCACAGCGTTCGTCCCTGGTGCAAGGAAGAGGTCGTTAAGTTCCTGTGCCCCAGCCCCGGTTATGACCGTCACTTCAAGATCACCGAGTCGCTGGGTGCAGAGCTGATCACTGTTCCCATGACCGCAGAAGGCCCCGATATGGATATGGTCGAGCAGCTTGTTAAGGATCCTCAGGTCAAGGGTATTTGGTGCGTACCTAAGTACTCCAACCCCGATGGCATCATCTACTCCAATGAGACTATCCGCCGTCTGGCCGGTCTGAAGGCTGCTGCTCCCGACTTCACCATTATGTGGGACAACGCTTACTGCGTCCATGAATTTAGCGGTGAGTATGTAGAATTCCCCGACATTATTTCCATCTGCAAAGAAGCAGGCAACCCCGACATGGTTTACGAGTTTGCTTCTACCTCTAAGATCACTTTCCCCGGCGCCGGTATCTCTGTTCTGGCATCCTCCGAGGCTAATATCGCATATATGATGGATATTTTGGGCGTACAGATCATTTCCTACGACAAGATCAACCAGCTGCGTCATGTCAAGTTCCTGAAGAACAAGGCACACACCCTGGAGGTCATGAAGAAGCACGCTTCCGTTCTGGGTCCCAAGTTCCAGATGGTTTTGGATATGCTGGACAAGGAAATTGCACCCTGCGGCTTTGGTCAGTGGGTTGCTCCTAAGGGCGGCTATTTTGTCAGCTTTAACACAATGCCCGGTACTGCAAAGAGAGCCTTGGCACTGTGTAAGGAAGCCGGTGTTGTTATGACCGGTGCCGGCGCAACCTTCCCCTATGGCAAGGATCCTCAGGACA
This sequence comes from Faecousia sp., assembly GCA_045657385.1. Lineage (GTDB taxonomy): Bacteria > Bacillota > Clostridia > Oscillospirales > Oscillospiraceae > Faecousia. The sequence goes on from JAZOSY010000005.1 coordinate 10,046, forward strand.
GCAATATCCGCATCGCACCCAGCCTGCCTCCCGTTAACGAACTGGAAATGGCTATGGATGTGTTCTGCACCTGCTTGAAGCTGGCTGCATTGGAGAAGCTGCTGGAAACCAAATAATTTGAAAGAGCGGACAGATGTCCGCTCTTTTCTTATGGAAATATTCCTTGACAAATGGGGGGAAATTTCATATCATTTATTGTATATATCTATGCCTTGGAGGACTGTACTGATGAATACACCCAACGGCTTGTTTGCCAATGTTCCGGCCGAGCAATGGAACGACTGGAGGTGGCAGGCAAAAAACAGCATTACAACATTAGATGAACTAAAAAAATATATCCGCCTTACTGAGGAAGAGGAAAAGGGCATTGAACAGTGCTTAAAGACCTTCCGTATGGCAGTGACTCCGTACTATTTGTCTCTGATCGATCTGGATGACCAGAAAGATCCGATCCGCCTGCAGTGTATTCCTTCTGCTGAGGAGTTGTATTTTGCCCCTGAAGAGTCTGCTGACTCTCTTCATGAGGACACCGACTCTCCTGTTAAGGGGCTTACACACAGATACCCCGATAGGGTTCTGTTCCTGATTACTGACCGTTGCGCGTCCTACTGCAGACACTGTACCCGTCGCCGTTTCGTAGGTCAGACAGACAACTCTATGCCCAAGGAGCAGATTGACGCCTGCATTGAATATATTCGCGCTCACGAAGAGGTGCGCGATGTACTGGTATCCGGCGGCGATGTATTTATGCAGAGCGATGAAATGCTCGAGTATATTATTTCCTCCCTGCGAAAAATTGAGCACGTTGAGATTATTCGGCTTGGTACGCGGACACCTGTTGTTATGCCCCAGCGTATTACACAGGAGCTTTGCGATATGCTGAAGAAGTATCATCCTGTGTGGGTGAATGTCCACTTCAATCACCCCAACGAGATCACGCCGGAATCTGCTGCTGCCTGTGCACGCCTTGCAGATGCAGGCATTCCGTTGGGTAATCAGAGCGTTTTGCTTGCCGGTGTGAACGATTGCGTTCATGTAATGCGGAAGCTGGTGAACGGCCTGGTGAAGATTCGCGTGCGCCCTTACTATATTTATGCTTGCGATCTGAGTTTGGGACTTTCTCACTTCCGTACACCCGTCAGCAAGGGAATTGAGATTATTGAAGGCCTGCGTGGTCACACCAGCGGCTATTGTGTTCCCACTTTTGTTGTTGATGCACCGGGCGGCGGTGGCAAGGTGCCTGTGATGCCCCATTATGTGATCAGCCAAACTCCCAGAAAGGTGATCCTCAGAAACTTTGAGGGCGTTATTACGACCTATACAGAGCCTGAGCATTATGAGTCCCACTGCAACTGTTCTGTTTGCCGCGGTGCAGACAAGAATGTGTTAAGCGGCGTTGCCGGCTTAGAGCAGGGAATGGCAGTTAGCTTTGAACCCACTGATCTGCCCAGAAAGAAACGACTCCACGGAGAGTAAAAATTAAATGAGCCGTCCGGTTGGACGGCTCATTTTTTTACTTTTTAGGCTTGCTCTTAATAAATGCCAGCGTAGCGTCGAAGCCGGCTTTTGCAATCGGATAACTGCCGTTTTCTGCGATTGTAATACCCTTACTTGCCATAATTTCTTTTAAAATCATTTCTGCAAACCACGGGTTTTTAACAAACAGAGGGCCGGTGCAGTTGGTATAAATCAAATTGTTCCATCTTGCACCTTCGCTGCCGGAACCGTTGTTGCCCATACCATAAATGACAGAACCCAGCGGACAGGCAGCGTCTACATCTGCCATCTGGATTTGCGCGCCGGCCAATTCCATATCGCTGTCATTCATACGGAAATGGAAGTCGTCTCCAAACACAAACTTCCGTTCCTTAGCCGTCATATCCAAAAAGCCAAGTCCTGTGACAGTACTGCCGTCCTCGCGCAAAATGGATTTACCGAACATCAGGCCGGAGGTACCAAGAGCGAGTGCATATCTGCCGCGCTCTAAATAATCGCCCAGATCACTGCTTTCGAGCGAAGGAATAATATGGCTCAGCGTGGTGATTTCACCGGGTAAGAACACCAGCAGGTCAATGCTTTCAAAGGGGATTGGATCGTCAAAGTCTTCGATTCGCAGGATCTGGACATCAATTCCAATCTGCTTGCCGATTTCTGCAAGCGCCTGAATACTGCCGCGTTCACCATTCAGGTTCAAAAGATTCGGGTACATCCAACCAACAGTGATTTTATACACCGACGCCACCTCCTTGCTTGAAATAGTCCTTGATCTCGGGTGCGTGTTTTGTATTCGTCAGCACATAAATTACATCAGCATCAATTGTGTCCAGCTCAGAGAAGATGGTAGGCACATGATTGGTATCAAATACACTGACGCATTCCTTGTCGGCGCCTGCAAGAATCATCCGGCTGGCAATGTCGTTTGCAACAGTTGTGGAGAATGCAACATAGTGTGCCACATTGCTGTTAACAACGGGCGTAAAGTCGCAGTCAAACAGATAGAAGCTACCGCCATAGTAGGGGTAAAAGTCAGTGATTTGGTACATACCAACATAAACAGCCTTTTTCCGCATATCTGCAGCGATCATATCCAGTTGTGACTGGAGTGCCTCGGGATTTTCCTGTTTGCCGCGCAGATAGTGGATCTCTTTTCCGTGAAAATGGATTACATCCATATGTGCTGCAGGGTTCACAAAGCTTGAAAAACCATTCTGAAGCTGCGCGTCGGACAAGCCAATGCTGCGTCCAATTGCGATACACATTGCGAAATTGTAGATATAGAACGGCATTGTGTAAGGTACATTCCATAACGCGCCATTGCAAATAAAGCTGTTATTTTCAAAATCGATTTCTGAAATTACCACATCTGCGGCATCGTTAGACGCGTAGCTGCATTTTGTACAGTGGAAGTGACCGATGTTTGCCAGATTGTAACTGTCATAGGCTATGGGGTGGAAGCATTTGGGGCAGGGAAGTGTCACAGTATAGGGGTCACTGGTTTGGTAGCTTTTTCCGTTCTCGGCAATGCTGAAATAGATCGCCTTTCCAGCGCGGTCCTCCAAACTGCGGCTGCGAGGCTCTTCATTGTTCAGAAACAGCGTCATTTGATCGTTGATCGCATCTCTGAATTTGCGCAGAATAAAATCCGGGTCACCGTTGCGTTGCACCTGGTCCTTTTGCAGGTTCGTCAGGCCAAGATTCCGGCCGGGAAGCTGCTTGCTGATGCCGGGGAAGCTGCGCTCATCGATCTCAAGAATCAAATATTCCTTGTTGAATGCGCCAAAGAGGGTAGAATTCTTGATCAAGGTAGTTGCAACACCGCCCATCATATTTGCGCCTTCAGTGTTGCAGGCAACGCGCTTGCCTGCGGAGATGAGCGTATGTGCCAGCAGATTGGTGGTGGTAGACTTTCCGTTCGTGCCGGAAATGAAATATACCTTGTCAAGATCGATATTTTTAAATCTGGATATAAACTCGGGCATTAACTTTACGGCGATCTTGCCGGCATAGTTACTGCCTCTTTTTTTATCCAGAAGGTTCACAGCAAAAGCGGCAAGCTTTGCGATCCAAAGGGTTATGATAAAACGCACTTTGTTTTTCCTCCGTTTGCGTATATTGATATAAAAACAGCATGCAAATTACGATGCACGCGTGCTTATATTATAGATTTTCTGCAGCAAAATGTCAATTATTATATATTTGCTAACCACCGCCAAACAATTTGCGTGTTTGGTGATTTTTACACCTAATTCCGACGGAATAAATTCAGCGAAAAGATTATATTATGATTGTTCATACAAAGGAGGGTAATATATGCACCTAACAAGTTTTTTACAGGAGGGGACGCTGACTGTCGCGCTTACAGGCGAGATCGATCATCACTGCGCAAAAGGTCATATCGAGTCGATCACATCGAAAATTGAGGCTTACTCACCGAAGATCTGTGTGTTGGATTTCACCGATGTTACATTTATGGATTCGTCAGGAATTGCTGTTGTGATCAATTCGTTGCGGTATATGACAAGGCTGGAAGGAACACTTGAGCTGTCGGGGTTAAAAGCACAGCCAATGAAGGTTTTCCGTACATCGGGTATTGATAATCTTGTGAAGATCAAGGAGGAAACAGAATGAAATTTGAGAACTATATGACGCTGGAATTTCCCAGCAAATCCACAAACGAGGGTTTTGCCCGCTCAGCGGTTGCTTGTTTTGCAGCGCAGATGGATCCAACATTGGAGGAATTGGGCGATATTCGTACAGCTGTCTCGGAGGCAGTTACTAACTGCATTGTGCATGCATATCCGGGAGAACTGGGTACGATTAGTATTCGCTGTAGAATTTTAAAAAACAACACGCTTGATATTGTGATCAAAGATAAGGGTGTCGGCATCGAAAATCTTGAGAAGGCAAGAACGCCTATGTATACGACCGGCGGTGCGGACAGAAGTGGTATGGGCTTTACAATAATGGAAAGCTTTATGTCCAGCTTTTCTGTTGCGTCCAAGCCCGGTAGGGGAACGACCGTACATATGCGTAGAGTTCTGCAGCGTCGCAAATGAGCAAAGTAGAGGAACTAATTGCCAAAAGCCAAGCTGGGGATATGCAGGCCAAAGAGATTCTTATTTCAGAAAACAGCGGTCTTATATGGTCTGTGACCAAAAGATTCCTTGGGCGTGGCGCTGAGGCGGATGATATGTATCAGCTGGCATGCCTTGGTTTTCTAAAGGCGGTTGATGGTTTTGACCTGAATTACGGGACTCAGTTTTCCACCTATGCCGTGCCGAAAATTGCCGGTGAGATAAGGCGATATTTGCGTGATGACGGCACGGTCAAGGTCTCCCGTGGAATAAAAGAACGGGCTGCGGCCATTAAAACGGCCAGAAATCAGCTAACTTTAACCCTGTCACGAGAACCGACGCTAAGCGAAATTGCAGAAAAAACCGGCTACTCCGTAGAAGATATTGCGGTAGCGGAAAGTGCAACGGCATCCATTGAATCTATACATCAAACCAGCGGTGAGGAAGGCTTTTCACTTGAGAATATTCTGACGGACACCCAGTCGGAGGACGCATTTCTGGAGCAAATGGCTCTCCACCAAGCAATCGATCAATTGCCTGAGCGAGAGGCTGCTGTTGTTAAAATGCGGTATTTTCACGGCCTGACCCAGCAGCGTGTATCGGTGGTGCTGAGCGTCAGTCAGGTGCAGGTATCACGCATTGAGAAAAAGGCACTGGAGAAATTGCGCGAGTTGATGGGATAAACCGCAAATTGTGCTTTACCTTTGACGAAAAATGCGGTAAAATAAGTATATCAAAATGAAGACAAGGTGTACTTATGACTGATTCCTTACTCAATCGTTTTATTGCGGCCAGACGCAGCTATATACGCGGCAATTTTGGCCGTTTGAACCCAAAGCAATTAGAGGCCGTAACCACAACAGAAGGCCCTTTGCTGCTGCTGGCCGGTGCCGGCAGTGGTAAAACAACTGTTCTTATTAACAGAATTGCCAATTTGATCCGATTTGGTCGTGGCAGTGATTCAAATGAGGTTCCGGATACCGTTACAGAAGAGGATGTTATTTTCTTAGAGTCCCTGCAGGAGCCGGTCAGCGAACAGGATCGCTACAGGGCAGATTATTTGTGCGCGTTGGACCCTGTTTCTCCCTGGAATATTATCGCAATCACTTTTACCAATAAGGCTGCCAACGAGTTGAAGGAGCGCCTTACCAATATGCTTGGTCCTGAGGGTCAGGATGTTTGGGCGATGACCTTTCATTCAGCCTGCTGCCGTATCCTGCGCAGAGATATTGAATGCCTTGGCTACGCAAAGAATTTTACGATCTACGACACCGCTGATTCCGAACGGATCATGAAGGACATCATCAAGGATATGGGCTTGGATGATAAGACATTTCCTGCTAGGTATGTCCTTACCGCCATCAGCCGTCAGAAGGATAATATGGTCAGTGCTGCTGAAATGCTTCGTCAGGCGGAAGCTGGCAACGATTTTCAACAGTTGCACATCGCCCGTGCCTATCAGAAGTATCAGACAAAGCTCAAGGAAAACAACGCCCTTGATTTTGATGATATTATTTTCCAAACTGTTTTGCTTCTGCAGAGGAACGAGGAGGTTCGCACCTATTATCAGCGGAAATTCCGTTATGTTTTGGTGGACGAATATCAGGACACCAACCATATGCAGTATCTTCTCACTTCCTTGCTTGCCGGCGGTTACGAGAATGTCTGCGTTGTGGGTGATGACGATCAGAGTATCTATAAATTCCGTGGCGCGTCCATCGAAAATATCCTGAACTTTGAAAAGCAGTACCGTGGTGCGCGTACCATCCGGCTTGAGCAGAACTATCGCTCCACTCAGTCGATCCTCAACGCCGCAAATGCTGTTATCAGCAACAATATCGGCAGAAAAGGCAAACGCCTTTGGACAGCCAATGGCGAGGGTAAGCCTATCACTGTCTATGAATCCGGCGATGAGGGCGCAGAGGCAAACTATGTTGCAGGACAGATCATCACCACATCCAAGGGACAAAACTTTAAGAATTATGCGGTGCTTTACCGCACGAATGCCCAGTCAAACGCCCTTGAATTTGCATTTAAACGCAACGGTATCCCGTACCGTGTCGTTGGCGGTATGCGGTTCTTTGACCGCGCAGAAATCAAGGATATGCTGGCATATTTATGCGTGATCAACAATCGTACTGACGATTTGCGTCTGCATAGAATTATTAATAATCCGCCCAGAGGCTTGGGCGCAAAGACCATTGAGGTGGCTGACAGATTGGCGCAGGCAGAGGGTGTTCCTCTGTACAATGTAGTCAGCGATCCCTATTCCTTTGGCCCTCTTGAAAAGGCTGCCGAGAAGCTGATGCAGTTTACTGTGATGATAGAGGAACTGGCACAGCTTCTTGATGACGCGAATATGACATTGGCCGAATTTTATGAACAGGTTATTGTCAGGACTGGCTATGTGGCAATGCTTGAGAGCAAGCCTACCGAGGAAAACAAGACCCGTCTTGAGAATATTCAGGAATTAAAGTCCAGCATTGTAGCCTTTGAACAGAACACGCCGAACCCCACTTTGGCAGGCTTTTTGGAGGAAATCGCGCTTTACACCGACCTTGAAGAGTATAATGACAGTGACGACGCCGTCGTGATGATGACGATGCACTCGGCTAAGGGTCTTGAATTCCCCAATGTGTTCCTTGTTGGCTTTGAAGATGGCTTATTCCCCGGTATGCGCGCAATCGGTGACAGGGAAGAGATGGAAGAGGAGCGTAGGCTTTGCTATGTGGCTATCACAAGAGCAAAGGAAAACCTGACCATCAGCTATGCAAAGCAGCGTATGCTCTATGGTCGGACGAATGCGTCACTGCCGTCTCGTTTTCTGAAGGAGATTCCCGAAAACACTATGGTCAGAAAGGGTGGCTATCAAACACCCTATAGCAGACCCAGTGAGATTCGGACCTCTACCTACAATACACCTGCACCGAAGAAGCCCACTTCTTATCAAAGCTCTTATTCGTCAGCCACAACAAGCTCCAATTATTTGGAGCTAAACAAGGGCGACATGGTGCAACATACAGCATTTGGCAGAGGTTTGGTGCTCAGCGTGATGAAGATGGGCGGCGATGCGCTACTTGAAATCGCTTTTGACCAGATTGGCACAAAGAAACTGATGGCCAAAACCGCATCCGCGCACTTGAAAAAGTTGTAATATTCCGCGTGTTCCCGTCATATGATTCTGCAGGGGGCGTATGTTATGGGAATGACGGGAAAGCTATTGCGAATGATAATTGTCCTGTTGATCATTGCCATTGTAGGATTGCTACTGTTTCGCATTAAGTACAGCGCGTCTATACGGGCGCTGGCTCAAACGCAGGTTATCAATACCACCTCAGATCTGATCAACGATGCGATTGACCAGCAAATTGAAGACGGCAAGATTCAGTATGACAGAATTGTCTATTTTGAAAAGGATTTGGACGGAAAGATTACTGCGCTGAAAACCAATATGAGCGAGGTTAACCGACTAAAGACCGATATCCTGAACCTTATAAACGATGATATTTTGGCTTTGAGCACGGAAGATTTGGGAATTCCTATGGGAAGCTTGATTTTTCCGGAATTCTTAGCCGGGCGTGGTCCTGATATTCCGATAGAGATTCTTTCCATTCGTAATTCTGATGCTTCTTTTACCAGCCATTTTACAGAGGCCGGTATCAATCAAACCCTACAACAGATCAATATGCACGTGAGTGTGGATATTACGGTGCTTGTGCTGGGACAGACCGATAGTTTTACTGTTACCAGCCAGGTTATCGTTGCGGAAACGATTATCGTCGGTGATGTGCCCGATACTTACTTAAAAACCGGAGGATTCCATGAAACAGAGAATAATTGATTTGACAGCACAATTGAATCAGGCTAACTACCAATATTATGTGCTGGATGATCCGAAAATGCCGGATTTTGAATACGATATGCTACTGCGCGAACTGGAGAATTTAGAGGCAGAATATCCGCAATATGTGCAGTCGGATTCACCCACAAAACGTGTTGGTGGCGAGGCGCTGAGTAAGTTCCAAAAGGTGGACCATCCTGTTCCTCTTATGAGTTTACAGGATGTTTTCTCCTTGGAAGAGTTGGATGATTTTCTTGAGAAGATTCTGTCTGCTTATCCGGAAACAGCATTTACCGTAGAACCGAAAGTTGATGGTCTGTCTGTTGCACTGGAATACCGGAATGGTAAGTTTGTGTCCGGTGCAACCCGTGGCGATGGTGTTGTTGGTGAGGACGTCACTGAGAACCTAAAAACCATTTTCTCTATCCCTATGACCATTCCAAATGCACCGGAACGGCTAATTGTCCGGGGCGAGGTGTTTATGCCTAAAAAGAGTTTTGAAAAACTCAATGCCGCGCAAGAGGCTGAGGGAAAGTCCCTGTTTGCCAATCCCAGAAATGCGGCTGCCGGCTCCTTGCGCCAACTAGACCCGAAAATTGCCGCAAAACGCGGTCTTGATATTTTGATTTTTAATGTACAACTTGCAGATGGCGTTTATTTTAAGACCCACGCTGAATCGTTGGAATATTTGAAGAAACTACAATTCAAGGTTGTGCCTTGGACGACCCTTTCCTCTGTGGATGCTGTTAACGAACAGGTTATGGCTATCAATGAAAATCGTCAGGAACTGACCTGTGACATCGACGGCGCGGTTGTCAAGGTCAACGACATCGCCTTGCGCGAGACACTTGGCACAACGGCAAAGTTCCCCAAGTGGGCCGTTGCCTATAAGTATCCCCCTGAAATCAAGCCCACGGTGGTGGAAGATATTGTTGTTCAGGTTGGTAGAACCGGCGTGCTGACGCCGAAGGCTGTTGTGAAGCCCGTACGGCTTGCCGGTACTACGGTTACCAACGCAACGCTTCACAATCAGGATTTTGTTTCCGAGCGCGACATCCGCATTGGTGACACAGTGTTGATCCGCAAGGCCGGTGAGATCATTCCGGAGATTCTGGAGGTTGATCTTACAAAGCGCCCTGCTGATGCTGTAGCCTATGTGCTACCGAGTGTTTGTCCCATATGCGGTGCGCCTACGAAACGGGACGAGGATGGCGCATTCTTGCGTTGCACAGGTGCTGCCTGCCCGGCGCAGCTGTCGAGAAATATAGCACACTTTGTCAGCCGCGACGCTATGGACATTGAGGGCTTAGGTTCTGCTATCGTTGAGGCGCTGATTGAGAAAGGTTTGCTTAGTTCTGCAGCGGATATTTACCGTTTGACCCTTGATGAATTGAAGCAACTTTGGCAAAAGGGCGAAACCGCTGCGAAAAAACTGCTACAATCCATTGAAAATAGCAAAAAGCAGGATCTTTGTCGTTTGATCTATGCTTTGGGCATTCGTCAGGTCGGTTCTAAAACGGGCAAAGTCCTTGCTGCTCACTTTGGAACAATGGACAACCTAATGCAGGCGACCGCGGAGGAATTGACTGAGGTTGAAGACATTGGTGAAGTAACCGCAGAATCTATTTACCAGTGGTTCAGACAAGAACAGTCCGTACAAATGATTGAGAAGCTTCGTAGCGCCGGTGTGAACTTTGAAAGCCTGCGCGAAATTACAGACTCTCGCTTTGCCGGTATGACCTTCGTTTTGACCGGCGCCCTTAGTAAATTCACTCGCGAAGAAGCAACAGAACAAATCGAGCTTTTTGGCGGCAAGGCCTCCGGCTCTGTTTCTAAAAAGACTACCTATGTTGTGGTTGGCGAGAATGCAGGCTCTAAGGAGCGAAAGGCCAGGGAACTGGGCATTCCGATTCTGTCCGAAGACGATTTCTTAAATATGATTCAATAAAGAAAACCACCGGCTCAGCCGGTGGTTTTTCATTTATAAACTAAAGTCAATATCTTCAAATTTATCAACATCAAGCGCCTTCATTTTCGGCGGAATTCGTTTGCAGGGATTGTATTCAAATTTGCGACAACTATCGTCAGCGGATACAATTCCGTTTTTCGCACATAGAATCTGATTGCAGTCCATAGCTGTACCATGTTGACAATAACTGCAAGAGCGCTCTATTTTCTTACGAAACAGCATATTGCTTTCTCCTCCCAAGGATTACTTACTATATGCATTATACATCATATTTTCTTATTTTGCCACATCTTTTTTCTGTACGACAGGAAAATGAGGGAAATGCAAGGAATACACATCATGAAAATTACCCCAACAGTTATATGTACGCCATCCGATACAGGAAATAGTAATGGCTGTAAAAGAAGTGCAAATAACGTTGCAAACACAGTCTGTAGGCCTTTTCCCAGGAAATATATACTTGAAAATACATTCTGTGAGACAGACATTGTTTGCATAGTAACGCATAGGCCACCGGCGGACAGCAGTGCGCTTGCAAGGATAAAGCGAAGTCCCGGGTTGGACACTTCGGTCAGCCGAACACATCCGTTGGACAATTCCAAGAGGCCTGAAAGAAGCACTTGCCATTCTGTTGGAAGCTGCCACAAAAACCAGTTACTAAGAAAAGCAAGTATTGCTCTGCACATGATAACCCAACCACATATTCTAGCCGTTGTTTTGAGTGCCGTATCCATGGATCTCCGAACTGAGATTGCTTCATTTTTTACTAAAATGCAAGCATTTTGTTGCATACATGGCAGTGTAAAACCGACCAAAAGTCCGCTTAGGATATGAACTAACCACAAAATCCACACGATATAGGTGTATGAGAACATTTGCGCCAGCAAACCAAAGAGAAACGCAGGACCAGCATTGTTGCAGAAACATATCATTCGTTGCGCAGTTTGCTTGGTTATCTTCCCATCGCGGTATGCTTGCGTCACAAGTTGGGCACCGGCCGGATAACCGGCAAGAAAACCAAGTAGTAAAATAGATTCCGCTCCATTCGGAATTTTGCAGAGTTTGCAAATCGGACGCAGAATAGGTATTTCCTTTCCGGTTGTTGTTTGACTAAGAATTCCCGTTAAGATGAAAAACGGAAATAACGACGGAATCACGATGCGAAGGCAGAGATTGAGCCCTGTTGTAGCACCCTCTAATGCTGTTTTTCCGTCTAATATAAATATGAGCATGAAAATGCTTGCTAACGTGGCATAGATATACTGACCTCTTGCTTTCAAAGTATCACCTCATAAGAAACTATGTGTGAATAGTTCAATTCATAACAAGGCGGACATACACTTTTTCAAAGAGGGGGCGTTGGCATGAGACCAAGAGTTCTTGCGAATTTAACAGATAACAAATCAGGACCGCTTGCGAAGGTTCCGTTGGTAGAACTTTCGGGACAAAACCGCGTGTTAGTGGAGAATCATAATGGTATATTGGCGTATTCGTTGGAAGAAATTCGGGTTAAAGTTGCATACGGAACCCTGGTTGTTAAGGGTAAAAAGTTGCGGATGCTACAATTAAATTCTGAGCAACTCGTGATTGCCGGCGTTATTGATGCGCTTTTTCCGGTTGGAGGGAATGAATGAAGATTTGGAAAATCATTGCCGGCAGATGTAGACTGCAAATAACTTGTGCAGATACTGTGCGTTTCTTAAATACACTCACAGATGAAGGAATCAGCGTATTTAATGCAGAGTATCGCGACGAACTGATTGTACGCTTAACTGTCCGTAAATCCGATTTTGAAAGATTGCGTGCAATAGCTGACAAATGCGGTGCATCTGTAACAGAATTAACGAGATTTGGCGCATTTTGGACAATTTCCTCGCTGAGAAAAAGACCAATTCTGCTGATTTTAGTGACAATTTTGCTGTTTGCATTTTTCTATCTGCCTACGCGTGTGCTTTTTGTATCGGTTGAGGGAAACGAGTACATTCCAACGAATCAAATTATTGAGGCTGCCGCGGAATGTGGTATTGGGTTCGGTGCGTCCAGACGTAAAATACGAAGCGAAAAGGTTAAGAACGCTTTGTTGCAGAAAATTCCACAGTTGCGATGGGCCGGAATCAACACATCCGGCTGTACAGCTGTTATTTCGGTTAAAGAAAAAAGTGAAGTGGAGCGTGGTGAAGGGGCGGAACGCCGGGTAAGCAGCATTGTTGCAATAAGGGATGGTGTCATTCAAGATTGCACGGTGGTTCAAGGAAATCCTCTTTGTACCATTGGACAGGCGGTGAAAGCCGGTCAAACGCTGGTATCCGGCTATGTTGACTGCGGAAATTATATACAGGCAACCCAAGCAAATGCAGAGATTCGAGCGCTAACATCCCGGAATTTAGAGGTAATAGCACCGGTACCAACATACATAAGGGGTGAGTTGATAGAGAAAAGAACGGTATATAGCATTCGCGTTGGAAAAAAGTTAATAAAATTAACGAAAGATAGTGGAATTTTAGGTGCAAGTTGTGCTAAAATATACTCGGAAGAGTGTATGCATTTGTCCGGGGATTTTCAATTACCCGTGACACTTATAAAAGAAACCTATTATATCTATGGAAATGAGACATATACAACTACTTCCGCAGATGATAGCTCATGGCTATACGCATTTACAAAAAGCCATTTGCTGGAAACAATGATTGCAGGCCAGATTATTTCTGAACAAGCAGAAATCAATGTGCTGGATGGTGCAAGTTACCTTAATGGAAAATATGCCTGTATCGAGATGATTGGGCAGGTGAAATATGAACAAACGATTTTAAAGGATGGAACAAATGACTGAAAGAGTTGTGAATTCAGACCGCGTTGAAGACCTGATTGCTGTGTTTGGTTCGTTTGATGAGAACATCAAGCGTATCGAGGATGCTTTGGGTGTTTCTATTACGAACCGTGGCACGGATCTGCGCGTTACCGGCGATGAGGAAGCGGTGGATAAGGCGGTTCGTACGTTGGAGGGTCTGTTGTCCCTGGCTTCAAAGGGTGAGATTATCGACGAACAACGTGTTCGTTATCTGATTACCCTCGTGCAAGAGGGTAATGACGACTATGTCACCCAGATGGCAAAGGACGTTGTCTGTATAACAGCGAAGGGCAAGCCTATCAAGGCCAAAACAGTTGGTCAGCAACAGTATATGAAGGCAATCGGAAAACACACCGTCACCCTAGGCGTCGGCCCTGCCGGCACCGGCAAGACTTATCTGGCCGTGGCTGCTGCAGTTGCCGCGTTTCGAGCAAGAACAGTCAACCGTATCATCTTGACCCGTCCTGCGGTCGAAGCCGGTGAGCGACTGGGCTTTCTGCCCGGTGATCTGCAGAATAAGGTCGACCCGTATCTGCGTCCGCTCTATGATGCATTGTACGAAATGCTTGGACCCGAAACGTTCCAGAAATATCAGGAACGTGGCTCGATTGAAGTTGCGCCTTTGGCCTATATGCGCGGACGCACGCTGGATGATAGTTTTATCATTCTGGACGAAGCGCAGAATACAACCAGAGAGCAGATGAAAATGTTCCTGACCCGTTTGGGTTTTGGTTCCAAGATAGTGATTACCGGCGACGTGACCCAAATTGACTTGCCCAGCGATAAAACTTCCGGCCTGAAAGATGCAATTCGCGTTCTTGAGGGTGTTAAGGACATCGCCATTTGTAAATTGACTTCTGCCGATGTTGTCCGCCACGCGTTGGTGCAGGATATTATCAATGCCTATGAGCGAGCCGACAGGAAGCCGGAACCGCCGAAGACCGCTAAAAATCAAAAGAGAAAGTAATATGCTTATGAATAAGATCAACGTAACATTTAACTTTTGCGCAATACAGCGACTTGTTGTGACATCTATTATCCGCAAGTGTATTGATACAACATTAAAGAGTGAAGGAATAAAGGTTCCTTGTGAAATTAACGTTCTCGTTACCGATGACGACGGCATCCGCGCAATCAATCTGGCAAGCCGCCGGATTGACAGACCTACTGATGTGCTGAGTTTTCCGATGTTTTCTTTTGAGGCAGGGAAACCGCCCGCTGATTGGGAGAACTACATAGACCCGGAAAGCGGTCTGTGTCCGCTGGGCGATATGGCAATCTCCTATGAGCGAGCTGTTGCGCAGGCAAAGGAATTTGGCCACAGCGTGCGCCGTGAAATCGGTTACTTGACGATCCATTCCATGTTGCACCTTTTGGGGTATGACCATTTGGATGAAGGCCCACAGAAGAAGCAAATGCGGCAACGTGAGGAAGAAATCGCGGCTAAGATTGCCCGTATGCAAAGAGATTGATAAACAAAGGAGAACAACCATGGCTACAAAAACTGCTATGATTACGATTGCCGGACGACCAAACGTGGGCAAGTCCACCTTGCTGAATCACCTGGTTGGTGAAAAGATCGCCATCGTTTCTAACAAGCCCCAGACGACTCGTAACCGTATCTGCGGCATTGTCACAAAAGAGGACATACAATATGTTTTCGTGGACACGCCGGGCTTCCACAAACCCAGAACAAAACTGGGCAATTATATGGTGAATGTGACTCGTGAATCTATTGCGGATGTTGATTTAACGATTTTGCTGGTAGAGCCCATTGCATCTATCGGTCCGCAGGAAGAAGCGCTGATCGAACAACTGAAGGCCAGCCATTGCCCGATGGTTCTGGCTATTAACAAGATTGATACTGTTGAGAAAGAAAATCTGCTTGAAGTTATTGCACTGTATTCCAAGGCTGCATCTTTTAATGCAATTATTCCTATCTGTGCGAAGAATGGCGATGGTATTAGGTTGCTACTGGACGAGTGCAACAAGTATGCTGTTGAAAGCCCGTTCCTGTTCCCGGACGATATGACGACTGACCAACCTGAGCGTCAGGTAATGGCGGAGATCATCCGTGAGAAGTTGCTTTGGACATTGGAGAGGGAGGTACCTCACGGCACCGCCGTTGAGATCACGAAGTTCACAGAGCGTGACAACGGTATCATCGATATAGATGCGACCATTTACTGCGAAAAAGCAAGTCACAAAGGCATTATTATTGGCAAGCACGGTGATATGTTGAAGAAAATCTCTTCTATGGCTCGTGAAGATTGTGAGCGTTTTATGGGCACGAAAGTGTTCCTTACGACCTGGGTAAAGGTCAAGGAAAATTGGCGCGACAGCGACTTCCTTGTTCGTAACTTTGGCTATAGTGAATAATTTCCAAGGCTAAATTGTTGCTATCTGCAAATCCTACTGTTGGAGGGATGCAGATATGAATTCAAAGGACTATTGGCAGGTATTTTTAGAAACCGGCTCGCCGGAAATGTATCTGCTGTATCAAACCGCATTGAAGATGGAGAACAATAATGTACTTGACAACCAAGGGTTTGGTGCTGCGGGTCACATCATACAATGATCACGATTCGCTTTTGACGCTACTGACACCATACCACGGAAAACTATCGGTAAAAGCAAGAGGGCTGCGCAAGAAGAACAGCCCACTAACTGCGCCTTGTCAGCTGCTTGCTTTTGGAGAATTTACGCTGTTTGAATATCGGTCTATGTACACGATCAATGAGGCGTTCTCCGTTGAATTATTTACACCGCTT
This sequence comes from Faecousia sp., assembly GCA_045657385.1. GTDB lineage: Bacteria > Bacillota > Clostridia > Oscillospirales > Oscillospiraceae > Faecousia. Next base: position 26,049 of record JAZOSY010000005.1, read on the forward strand.
CGCAGGGACTTGCAAAAACTGTCCCTGGGTACATATTTTGCACAGGCTGCTGAACTTCTTTCACAGGAAGATATGCCAAACCCGGAACTTTTGTCTTTGGTTTTAAATTGCCTGCACGCACTGTCCAAAATGGATGTACCTGAAACGCTGGTGAAAGCAGTGTTTGAATTGCGTGGTGCTTGTTTGGCCGGTTATGCGCCGAATCTTTATGGTTGCAGCAAATGCGGAAATCCATTTCCGGACCGTTTTGACCTGTCGGAGGGCAGGCTTGAGTGTTCCGGTTGCCGCGATTTTTCATCGTCCGGCATACGGATGCCCATCACAGGCGGCATGTTGGAAGCAATGCACTATATCACCACCTGTGATGCGAAGAAACTGTTCTCTTTTTCTGTCGGAGAAGAGACTGTTGAACAGCTGTCTGCTGTTACAGAGGGCTATTTGGCGACCCAGCTGGAGCGCGGCTTTTCCGCCCTTGATTTCTACAAATCATTACTTGTAAATCCGCAATAGACATATTACACAGGAGAATACAATGTCTGAATTATACCAAAAATCTTGGCAGAAGCTTGAGCTGTATGCTGTGCTGGAAAAGCTGTCTGCCTGCGCCGGAAGCAGCGACGGTAAGGCTGCCTGTTTGGCCTTAACACCCACCTCTGATTTGGAGGATGTGCAGCGCCTGCTGGATGAAACTACAGCCGCATCCAATCTTTCAACAAGAAAAGGTTATCCCGGTTTTGCAGGTGCGGTCAATGTCCTGGCCTCCCTTGATAGAGCAGAGCGAGGTGGCTCGCTGCATCCAAAGGAACTGCTACAGATAGCAGGTGTGCTGCGCTGTGCCAGAATAGTGAAGGACTATATTACCGACGATGAAGAGCCCACACTTCTGACACCGATGTTCCGTATGCTTACGGCCAACAAATATCTTGAGGAGAGAATTTTCTCCTCCATTCTTTCTGAAGAAGAGATTGCTGACAGCGCCAGTTCCGAACTGGCTGACATTCGTAGACATATGCGCGTGCAAAGCGCAAAGGTGAAGGAAAGCTTGCAGAAGATCATTTCCTCACCAATCTATGCAAAGGTTCTGCGTGAGCCGATCATCACAATTCGCCAAGGACGGTATGTTGTGCCGGTCAAGAGCGAGAATAAAAATGACATTCCGGGACTTGTCCACGATGTGTCTGCAACCGGCTCTACTTATTTTGTGGAACCGATGTCTGCTGTGAACGCCAATAATGCGCTACGCGAGTTGGAATTGGCAGAGAAAAAGGAAATCGAGCGTATTTTGGCGGAATTTTCTGCTGAGGTTGCAACTTATCAACAGGTGATTTCAGATGATTTTCAGCTGCTTGTTCAGTTGGATGTGATTTTTGCAAAGGCAAAACTGGCATACCAGATGCGCGCCTGGGCTCCGATTATGAATGATAAGGGTAGGGTAGACCTGCGGAATGCCCGACACCCTCTGATTGACGGAAAGTCGGTTGTGCCGATCTCTGTTCGTCTAGGTACCGATTTCGATACCATGATCATTACCGGCCCTAATACTGGCGGTAAAACGGTCACACTAAAGACGATCGGTCTTTTGACTTTGATGGCAGAGTGTGGATTGCATATTCCGGCTGGCGACGGCAGTTGTCTGTCTACCTTTGATGCGATTTTAGCTGATATTGGCGATGAGCAATCCATTGCCCAGAGCCTATCTACATTCTCCAGTCATATGCGAACGATCGTGGATATCGTTGCTTTGTGCGATAATCGAACTTTGGTTCTGTTTGATGAATTGGGCGCAGGCACTGATCCTGCTGAAGGCGCTGCCCTTGCCATCGCATTGATTGAGTTTTGCCGGAAGATGGGCAGTTTTGTAGTGGCGACGACACACTACGCAGAATTGAAACTCTACGCTATGCGAACAGAAAATGTCATCAATGCGTCTTGCGAGTTCAGCGTGGAAACACTTCAGCCCACCTATAAACTACTCATTGGCGTGCCCGGCAAATCCAATGCGTTTGCGATTTCGCGAAAGCTGGGCCTTTCTGAGGATATTTTAAAAGAGGCGACCGATTTAGTCAGCCAGGGTGACAAAGATTTTGAAGATCTTTTGACCCAGTTGGAGCAACAGCGTCAGCAGATGGAATCTGCCCGTGTTGAAGCGGAACGACTGCGTCATGAAACAATCAAAATCAAAGAGCAGAGCGAAGAATATAATGCCCAACTCCAAAAGGAACGGGATCGCGCTTTGGAGCAAGCCCGGCGTGAGGCCCGGGAGATTATTGAGGATGCTCGCCGTACAGCAAATGCAGCTACTGAGGAAATCAAGGCGCTGAAAAAGCAACTTGCCGAAAGTGCAGATACACAAGGCATCAATCAGCGGCAAGCTGAACTTCGCAGAAGCTTGAATGAGGCTGAGGCAAGCCTGCGTGTTGGTCAGGTGCAAAAAGACCGCCCTGCGCCTACCAGAGCCATCATAGTCGGCGACACAGTTGAACTGCTGAAACTGGGCACGAAAGCCAATGTGATTGCCATTAATAAGGACGGAAGTTATCAACTCCAGGCTGGTATCATGAAACTGACAGCAAAAGCAGATGAAATTTATCTTCTTGAGCAGCCGAATCCGTATAAGCAAAAGGCTGCACGGCCGGCACATTCCGGTCGTGAGATGAAGATGGCGGCTTTTGCGTCTGAGGTTGATCTGCGCGGTATGGACACGGTTGAAGCAATCTGTGTACTGGAGCGATATTTGGATGAGGCAATGCGATCGAATTTGCAATCTGTCCGTATTATTCATGGTAAAGGTACAGGCGCATTGCGTGCAGCTGTACAGCAATCCCTGCGCAAGAACCGCTTTGTGAAAACTTTTCGACTGGGTGTTTATGGCGAAGGCGAAGATGGCGTAACAATTGCGGAGTTTGCATAAATTCGGAAAACTGTACAAATTTTGGATTTCCATCGGAAAACAGTTGACTTTTTGTTTATGTTTGTTATCATATATTTTAGGTTGTGTATTTAATGCACGACAAAAAGGGAGTGTTTTCTATGTACAGTAAAGAAGTTATTGTCCGCTGCGAATCCGGTTTGCACAATAAGCAGGCTACTTATTTTGTCCAAAAGGCAAATGAGTTTGAATCCAGTATTTACATGATTTCCGGCGAACGGAAGATGAATGCAAAAAGCTTGCTTGGAATTATGTCCTTGGGCATTATTACCGGAACAGTTGTAACATTGAGTGCCACAGGCCCGGATGAAGAGGCTGCGGTCAATTCCTTGATGGAACTTCTGCAAAGAGACATTTATTGATTGTATAATGCTATGCCGCCTCAATGCATATCTTGCGTTGAGGCGGTCTTTTCGGAGTACAGTATGCGTATTGATGTATTAAAGGAAAAGGCATCTGCTTTGCCACAGGTTCCCGGTGTTTATATCATGCGGGATAAGACAAACATGGTCATCTATGTAGGCAAAGCGAAAAAACTGAAGAACCGGGTAAGTCAGTACTTTGTAGACACAGTTTCCCATTCTCCAAAGACTCGGATGATGGTCAGCAAGATCCATGATTTTGATGTAATTGCTGCGTCTACAGAATTTGAGGCGCTGGTTTTGGAATGTTCGCTTATTAAGCAGCACATGCCAAAGTATAATATATTGCTGAAAGACGACAAGGGTTATCCGTTTGTCAGAATACAAACAAAAGATGCCTATCCTACCATTACGCTTGCAAATAAGCTGGGTAATGACGGTGCGTCCTATTTTGGCCCCTTTGGAAGTCGCAGTGTAACCCAGAGCTTAATTGATGCCATCATATCCACACTGAAACTTCCTAGCTGCAGCAAGAAATTTCCTCGGGATATTGGCAAAAGCCGCCCGTGCTTAAATTACCACATGAATCAGTGCGACGGTTGGTGCCAGGAAGCGAGGAGTAATGCAGAATATCTGCAGCGAATTGAACAGGCAAAGCAACTGCTGCAGGGTGATTACAAGCAGGTCCTGTCTGAAATCAAAAAGCAGATGTTGGAGGCATCCAATTCGCTGAATTTTGAATTGGCAGCAAATCTGCGCGACAGATTGAAAGCTGTTGAGGCATTGGGGCAGAAGCAGTTGGTAACCGCTGCATCCGGCGCAGATACCGATGTGATTGGTTTTTATCAGACAGAATCAAAAGCTTGCTTCGCTGTTTTGCATTTCCGTGGTGGCAATTTGCTGGACAAAGAATATGAAATCCTTTCGCCTGTGGACGAGCCGGAGACGGCTGTTGCAAGCCTTCTCACGCAGTTCTATTTGAACCGTGGTTATGCACCGAAATTTATTTTACTGCCGTTCTCGCTTGCAGATGGTGAGCTGATTGAGAACCTACTGTTAAAAGAATTTCAGATTCATACCAAACTTAAGATTCCGGCAAGAGGAGATAATGTTCGCCTTGTTGAGATGGCGCGCTTGAATGCCATTCAAGAGGTAGAGCGGATTACTACGAAGGAAGAAAGAACCGGAAATGTTCTGTCGTTGCTCGGTAAAATGCTGAATAGGCCTGCGCCCAAGAGAATAGAGTCCTTTGATATTTCCAACATTTCCGGCACAGATATTGTAGCCAGCATGGTTGTTTTTGTCGACGGAAAGCCGAAGAAAGGTGAGTATAAGCGCTTTTCTATCCGTGATATTGACGACCAGGACGACTATGCCTCTATGTATCAGGTGATTACAAGGCGATTTACCCATCTGAAAAACAATGATACTGACTTTGGCGCAAAACCGGATTTGCTCTTGATTGACGGCGGCATTGCCCACGCACAAACAGCGCTGCATGCATTGGAGGAACTGGACATTCAGGTTCCTGTTTTTGGCATGGTAAAGGACGACAGACACCGTACGCGTGCGCTTGTTACACCGGATGGCATGGAAATCGCCATCGACACACAGCAATCTGTTTTCTCCTTTATTGGAACGATTCAAGAGGAAACGCACCGTTTTGCCATAACTTATCATAGACAGCTGCGGAGCAAGCGTCTGCAATATTCTGAGTTGGACCGGATTCCTGGAGTTGGACCAAAGAGGAAAGCGGCCTTATTGAAAACATTCAAGTCAATTGCGTCAATGAAAGAAGCGTCGCTGGATGAACTGTTACGCGTTTTACCCGCAGATGCAGCCAACAGTGTGTATCAACATTTCCATAACACAAACGAGGAGTAGGGAAGTATATGCGAGTTATTACCGGCAAGGCCCGTGGTGTTGTCCTAAAAACACCCGATGGCATGGCCACACGTCCAACAGCTGACAGAGTTAAAGAAGCTCTGTTCAGTATCATACAATTCGATATTCCTGCATCAAGTGTGTTGGACTTGTTCGGAGGAACAGGTCAACTGGGAATCGAGGCGCTCAGCCGGGATGCCAAGTCTGCAGTATTTGTGGACGCAAGTAAGGATGCTTGCGCCCTGATTCGTGAAAATCTGAAACGCACAAAACTGGAGTCACAGGCTAGGGTTGTGTGCTCGGATTACGCATCTTTTTTGCGTTCTTGCAACGAAATGTATGATATTATCTTCATAGATCCACCATATTCTGAAACTTTTTTGGAAAATTCACTAAAATTAATATCAGAAATTGACATTTTGCAATCTGGTGGTATAATAGTTACGGAACGCCCTGCAGGGAAGGAGTTGTTATGCGACTTTCCGGGTTTTTCCAGGTCGAAAGACTATAAATATTCCAAATCGGTATTAACAATTTTTCGCAAGGATTGAGATAGAGGTCAAAATGAAAGTTGCTATTTATCCCGGAAGTTTTGATCCAATTACCAGTGGACATTTGAACATTATCCGTCGTGCCGCAAACATTTTTGATCGCTTGATTGTTTGCGTTATGGTAAACGGCACGAAGCAGCCCCTATTTACCCAGGAAGAACGGGTGCAAATGATACGCGATGTTGTTTCCGATATTCCCAATGTGGAAGTTGACTTTTCACAGGATTTGTTGGCCGAGTACGCCAAACAAAAAGGCAGTTGCGTGATTGTCAAGGGTTTGCGTGCCGGTTCTGACTTTGAAAATGAGTTCAGTATGGCCATCATAAACAACAAAATCAATCCTAATTTGGATACTATGTTCTTAACAGCAGAACATCAATATATGTATCTTAGTTCCAGCACGGTGAAGGAACTGGCCGGTTACGATGTTGACCTATCCGAGTTCTTGCCGGAAAAAATCATTCCCGTCTTTAAACAGCGAATCGCTGATGTACGTCAAGGAGGAAACAGAAAATGAACGAGCAAAACATTGAAGATATTATCTCTGCGTTGTACGATATGGTACAGGACGCACGCGCCCTGCCTTTGGGTGCAGATAAGTGCATTTTGGAGCGCGACAAGGTTTTGGATATGTTGGACGAAATTATTGCCCAGCTGCCCGTCGAACTGAAGCAGGCCCGCACTATCGTAGAATCTCGCAACGAACTGATTGGTCAGGCTCGCCGTGAGGCTGAAAATATGATCCGTCAGGCACAGGAGCAGGCTGCCAGATTGGTTTCCGAAGAGGCTATTTATCAGGAAGCTAAGCGTCAGTGCCAGGAGATGGTATTGCAGACCAAGACTCGTATGGCTGATTTGCGCAAGGCAAGCAACGATTACATGGACGATGCTCTGCGTCGTACAGAAGAGGCTGTTGCCCTGTCTTTGGAAGATGTACGCGATACCCGCGCTAAGTTCAAGGCTTTGATCGACGCACAGGAAAAGCGTTTTGATCCTGCTGAAGAAGAGGTTTAATTATCAATCGAAAACAGCTCAAAAAGAGATTTTTGGGCTGTTTTTTTATAAATTCTCCGGAGGTATTTGATGAACTACTTGGAAAACTATCGGTATTGGTGCGATGCACATCTGCCTGCAGTTGCGAAAGAAGAACTTCTTTCGTTGCAAAATAACGATGACGAACTTAAGAGCAGATTCGGCTCCGACCTGCAGTTTGGTACTGCCGGTATGCGTGGCATTATGGGTATCGGCAGCAATCGTTTGAATATCTACACAGTACGCAGAGCAGCCCAAGGTATGGCAGCATGGCTGTCCTCTACAGACCTACCCAAAAAGGCGGCAATCGGTTATGATTCGCGTCATAACTCGGAGGTCTTTGCACAAGTGTGTGCGGTTGCCTTTGCTGAAGCAGGAATACATACATGGCTATATGATCGTCTTGCGCCTACACCGATGCTATCATTTGCGGTCAGAGAATTGAGCTGCGGATGCGGTATCGTAATTTCTGCAAGCCACAACGCCGGCGAATACAACGGCGTAAAATGTTATGGTCCGGATGGTTGCCAAATGACCGATGAACCGGCTGCGATTGTTACAGAAAAGATTCAAGACATTCCTTATTTTGTGCCTCCTGCAAAATCCTTTGATGCGTACATGGATGATGGTCTGATTTCCTATATCGGCCAGGATGTCTGGGAGAAGTACTACAAGACAGTACTTGCTGAAGCTGTGATGCCTGAAGTGATTCAAAAGGCCGGGTTAAACATTGTATATACACCTTTGTGCGGAACCGGTAATGAGCCTGTTCGGGAGATTCTCGGTCGCTTGGGTGTAAATATAACAGTTGTTTCATGCCAGGAAAAACCGGATGGTGATTTCAAAACCTGTGAGTATCCCAACCCGGAGACAGATGCTGCCTTGAATGAGAGTTATAAGGTCGCTGACACTGTTCCCTGCGATTTAATTCTCGGAACTGACCCGGATGCTGACCGGGTAGCAATCGCTGTTCCTGATGGCCGTGGTGGCTATCAGAAGCTGTCGGGCAACGAGATGGGTTGCTTGCTTTTGGAATACATTTTAAAGGCTCGTAGCAAAAAGAGCGATATTCCTGAGGGTGCAATTGCAGTTCGAAGCATTGTTTCCTCGCCACTTACAGACCGTATCGCGGAAAAGTACGGTGTTGATATGCATGCTGTTCTCACCGGCTTCAAATATATCGGCGGTGAAATCCTGAAGCTGGAAGAACGAGGCCAGGAGAACAAGTTTATCTTTGGCTTTGAAGAAAGCTGCGGCTATCTGAAGGGTACCTATGCACGAGATAAGGATGCGATTGCTGCATCTATGCTTATCTGCGAACTCGCGGCAAGTCTGAAACTGCAGGGCAAGACCATTCTGGATGCACTTCGTGAACTCTATGCGAGCTATGGTTATTACCTGGCCTATGTGCAGAGCATTGAACTGAGCGGTTCTGATGCGATGGAGAAGGCTGCAAAGATTATGATTGACTTGCGTCAGTCTATTCCTGAAAATATTGGTGGTATTCCAGTTACTGCGGTCAATGATTATCGAACAAGTGTCTCTAAGGATCTTACGACTAACAGAGAAACTAAGATTGATCTGCCGCCTTCCAATGTGTTGGAGTTTATCCTTGATGATAGGGGAAGCGTGATTGCGCGTCCTTCTGGTACAGAACCGAAGGTTAAATTCTACTACACGGTTATTGCTAATGATAAGGACGCGGCAAAAACGCTACTAGATGCGATGGTCGCACAGCTGACAAAGTAAATATAATTGACATAGAACAGGGGTAATTATTTACCCCTGTTCTTTTTTGCTATGACAGCGAATATCCTAAAACAGAAAGGGGAGGAGAGTGTGAAAAAGAAGTTAAGGAAAACAATACTGCCTGTGTGGATAAAAGCGGCATCTATTGGTGCAATTATAGCGATGATAATGAGTGTGGCACTAACTGCGCTTGTTGCAAGCCTTATGTTGCGTGGAAAAGTAGGGACAAGTGGTGAAGGTCTTGTATTTACGATTAGGTTGCTGTCTGCCGGCGTCGGTTGTTTGATTGGGGCAAGCTTAACAGATGAGAAAATACTTCCAACAATAGGCGTTGCAGCAACGGTTTACCTTGTTTTATTACTAGCACAGGGAATTGGTATCTTTGGTGGTTCGTTTCGGAAGTTTGGTGCCGGGTTGTTATCGATACTAATTGGGAGCGCAATAGCCGGCATTATAAGCATAAAATTAAAATCAGGAAAGAACAGGTCGGTTAAAATCCGAAGGTAGTATTGTACATTTTTTACAACGCAGAGTTATTGCAGGGTAATTATAAAAAATAAACAAAAGATAAGATTTCAATATCTTGTGCCTACATGCAATGATGATAGACAATATATAGGTGTTTACGACGATAATGAATAATTATACACTGCATTCATAAATGGTTTACATAATTGCGTTAACATAAAAATATGCACAATTCACAAAAAAAGAAAAAATATTCATTTTCGCTTGCAATCCCTCGCGATTTGGTGTATAGTATCTAAGCATACGTTTTATAGGTGTTTTTATGCCCAAAAACGTTGGAAATACTTCTATTCTGCCACAATTGCGCGAGGTAGACGGAGGTATTACGTGTGGAGTTTCGAGCGCTATTTCAATACTGTCGCAGGGTTGTCAAATCCCGTTTGTCTTTATTTGCGTTGTTGTGGACCTGTGGTCTGCTCATCGGAATATGTTCTGCAAATGCATACGCTTTCAGTTATGAGATAGCGGGCAAGTCGATGATTTCTAAACAACCATTGCTCATTAGCGTGTTGTTTGTTACGGTCATTCCGATTGTATTGACTTTCGTTTCTTTGCGTTATGTGCGCTGGGGTTGCATGTGTGTTGTTATTACGGTTGATGCGATGAGTCGGGGTTACTGTGGAACATTGGTATTTCACGCATTCGGTTCTGCTGCTTGGCTAATTCGACATCTTTATCTTTTTTCAAGCATTTGTACCTCGGTTCTTATGTGGTGGCTTATCGTTCGCCATAATCGCGTAGATTTAAATCGTTTCAAAAGAGATGGTTTGATTTGTGTGTTGTCTGCGGCCGTTGTTGCTGTTGCTGATATTTATTTCGTTGCACCATTTTTAATGGATTTAAGTAAGTACATTTAAAGAAGGGTTCGCTTGTTCATGTTGGATTTAATCAAAGCCTATGAAAATTACCTTTCAAAGGTAAAACAGGCATCTGCCAACACAATTGCTTCCTATATGCGCGACATTCGTCAGTTTGCGGATTGGTTGGAAGTAGATATCTTGGATGCCACCCAACTGAATATTAGTTGTTATCTCAGCTTTTTGGAAGAAGATGGCCGTTCTGCTGCAACTGTTTCCAGAACGCTTGCCAGCCTGAAAAACTTCTATGTGTATCTGGTTTCATCCGGTTTTTGTGAGAAAACGCCGGTCATTGATATTAAGGTTCACAGGGGAGAGAAGAAACTTCCTCAGATTCTCACCGGCAGAGAAATTGAGCTTCTACTTGCACAGCCTGTGTGTGTTGATGCAAAGGGGTATCGTGACAAGGCTATGTTGGAAGTCATGTATGCAACAGGCATGCGTGTCAGTGAATTGATTGAGTTAGATTTTGACGATGTCAATTTGGACCTTGGTATTATAAAATGTAATACCGCTAAAAAGACGAGAGTCATTCCGCTATATCCTGCAGCGTTGCGAGCATTGTCCATTTATGTCCGTGACATCCGAGAATCTATGCTTGCTACATCTGATGAGACTGCGCTTTTTGTGAATGTGAATGGCGCCAGAATGAGCCGTCAGGGCTTCTGGAAGATTCTAAAGCACTATCAGGCATCTGCCCATATCGACAAGGAAATCACGCCGCACACATTGCGTCACAGCTTTGCAGTGCATTTGCTTGAAAACGGTGCTGACTTGGGTTCTCTTCAGGAATTGATGGGGCATTGTGATATTTCTTCTACACAAATGTACACCCATTTGATCAATCAAAAATTAAAATCCGTTTACGAAAAGTGCCATCCTAAGGCTTAAAAGGTCTATCGTTCTTGTGATCGATAGACCTTTTTTGTATATAAAAACCCCTCTTCGAGGATACGAAGAGGGGAGTGGTTTATAAACCGGTCATTGCAGCCAGTACTTCGACTTCCAACTTTTGGATACGGCGCTCCATAGCTAAGCCTTCCTCGAAGGAAACGTCCATAAATGTGCCGTTTTTGGTGCAGACAATGCGATTTGTTTTACCTTCAAGAAGCAATTCTACTGCTAAATAACCCATTTTTGTTGCGTTAACACGGTCGCGGCCGGTAGGGACGCCGCCGCGTTGAATATGTCCCAGGACCGTAACACGAGGGTCTAAATCGATGGATTCCTTGATTTTCCTCGCAATCTCGCTAGCAGAGCCGGATCCTTCAGCGACAACAATCATATAGTGAGTGAAGCCGTTAAGGCGGGCTCTACGGATCTTTTCGATCACATCCCGTTCAAAATCAACGGGTTCTTCGGGTACAAGGACCGCGGTCGCACCAACGGCCAAGCCTACATACATCGCCAGGAAGCCGGCATTACGGCCCATAACTTCGACCACGGAGCAACGCTCGTGGGATTGCATCGTGTCGCGCAACCGGTCGATGCAATCGATGGCGGTGTTTGCAGCGGTATCAAAACCGATAGAGTAATTGGTGCAGGTAATATCGTTATCGATGGTTGCAGGAATACAAATGACGTTAACGCCTTTTTGGGAGAGGGCATTTGCGCCGCGGAACGTGCCATCACCGCCGATTGCAACAATGCCATCCAAACCAAGGAATTTGCATGTGGAAACAGCTTTCATTAGGCCTTCTTCGGTCATAAATTCCTTGCTGCGAGCAGTATATAGAATCGTGCCACCACGGTCAATGGTGTGAGAAATGCTTTTTTCATCAAGGCGAACCAAGTCACCGTTAATTAGTCCGTTATAACCTCGACGGATACCGTAGCACTCAATTCCGTGGAACATTGCTGTACGAACAACAGAGCGCACAGCAGCATTCATACCGGGCGCATCACCGCCACTGGTAAGTACACCGATTCGTTTAATTTCCATAAAACGACCTCCTGTTAAGATACTTTGCTTATAAGCTTATTTTAACACTCAAAAGGGGAGATGTAAAGCAAAAGTTGAATAGCGCGCTCGTACCGCATATGGAATCGCTTATAGAAAATTCTCAATCTAAGAAAACTTTTTGTCAGCATCTACTCTGATGATATAATCTGAATCCGTTGATGCACCGGTTATGCTGATTCTGTGATCATAAGGCATAAATGGCGCTTAAGATTACACTTGACTATTCCATAATGATGTAAGGATAACAAAGAGGGGCAGGAAGCTTCCTGATACTGATATTTAAACCCGAATATCGAACGAACGCAACAAAATGACACAGGTTTTGTTGCGTTAGGCCGTGGAAGCCGGGCAAGTTGGACCCGGTTTGGCAGCCAAACGATGAACGAAGGCTGGACCGAAGGGTCCAGCCTTTTTGCCGAATATCAAGGAAAAAACGCGCCGGGCGCGCCGGCCGCACAAACCCGGTTGACAATTTAGGGATTGACAACCGGCGGAAAAAGCGTTGCGGCGCAACGGCGGCCGGGCTCGGCGGTGCCGGAGTGAGTGGCGAAAAACGCTATACAAATAACAAAGAAAGGAGAATTTTATGGAACTTCCAAAATATGATACTGCAGAAAGTGTAATCACGATTAGAGTTTCCAAAATGGAATATGAAGAGCTGGGTAAATGGGTTGATGAGCTCAATTATCGAAATTTTCGCTATCGAAACAAGGTAACAATTTCAAGGCTTGCGAGAAAGCTTATTAGATATGGATTGCAGCATAAAGAAAGCCTTGTGGATATACTGAGCGAATAGCCACCTTAAGGTGGTATACAATTTCGGCGCCGAAATTGTATACTTTACTGCAGTAGGGTATACAATGCCGGGCGAGCCAAAAAAAAGAACGCCCTACCCGTCAAGGTAGAGCGTTCTTAACTGGCCACGGACACCGCGCGTACACGAAACGCGGTGGAGTACCTCGAAGGCACCCGGAACCAGCCTGCCACCGCCATATTAGCACAAGCCCCGGGGAAAGTCAAGCCCCGGCGCCAAAAAAAGCGCAGCGGCAAGGGCAAGGCCGGGCGAGCACCGCATCGGCGCCGACGCTGCGAGCGCAGCCCGCCGGGCTTGAGCCTTGACCGCAGCCGCTACAATGGGAGCGCGCCGGGCTGGCAAAAAACCCCGGGGGGGGCCGCCGGAACGGCGGGGGCCCGCAGGCCCCTGAGAATCAGCCTGCCGCTCCCCGGAGCCCCCAGCGGGGGCGGCGGGGCGGGGGGGCGC
>JAZOSY010000006.1:0-10189 GCA_045657385.1 Faecousia sp.
GGAACGGCAGGTGGCGAATTTTTGTGGCACGGAACGTGCCGTTTGTTTGAACTCTCAAACCGCCTGTGCCGAAATGGCTCTGCGGCTTTTGGGCATTGGCCCCGGCGATGAAGTGATTACCTGCGCCTACACCTACACCGCTTCCGCTTCCGTGGTCTGCCACGTAGGTGCAAAGTTGGTGCTTGTAGACACGCAAAAAGATTCCTTCGCCATTGACTACGATGCGGTTGCCGATGCCATTACCGAAAACACCAAGGCCATTATCCCTGTGGACTTGGGCGGTGTTCCCTGCGACTACGACCGGCTTTATCAAATCGTCGAGGAAAAGAAATCCCTGTTCACCCCCAAGACACCTTTGCAGAAGGCCATCGGCCGGGTCGCTATCTTGGCTGACACCGCCCACGCATTCGGTGCGGTGCAAGAAGGCAAACCCGTGGGCAGTCTGGCAGATTTCTCCTCTTTCTCCTTCCACGCAGTGAAGAACCTGACCACCGCAGAAGGCGGCGCCCTGACTTGGCGCACCATCGAAGGTGTTGACAATGAGGATATTTACCGTCAGTTGCAATTATTCTCTTTGCACGGTCAGTCCAAGGACGCTTTGGCAAAGACCAAACTGGGCGCTTGGGAGTATGACATCGTTGGCACTTGGTATAAGTGCAATATGACCGACGTTGCTGCGGCCATCGGCTTGGCTCAAATGAAACGCTATCCCGAAATGCTTAAGCGCCGCAAGGAGATCATCTGCCGGTATGATGCGGCTTTCAAACCCATGGGTGTGGAAAGCCTGCCCCATTACACCGACAAGCATACTTCTTCCGGCCACCTGTACATCTGCCGCGTTCCCGGCATCACCGTAGAGCAGCGCAACGACATTATCACCAAGATGGCAGAGTTGGGCGTGGCCTGCAACGTACATTACAAGCCCCTGCCCATGCACTCCGCCTACAAGAATATGGGCTTTGACATTGCCAATTACCCCAATGCCTACGCCCACTTCGCAAACGAAATCAGCCTGCCTCTGCATACCTGTCTGACTGACGAGCAGGTGGATTATGTGATCGATTGCTACACCAAAGTTTTGGGAGAGTATCTGAAATGAAATTAAAACGGTGGGAAGACCTGCCTGAAAATATGCAGACCGACGCGGTAAGACCCTACTACGATGCGCTGCGAAAAAGAACCGGCAGTTTATTGCTGAAACGGGCATTTGATATTGTGGTCAGTTTCTTTATGCTGCTGCTACTTAGCCCGGTCTTTCTTATTCTGGCCATCGCCATCAAGATTGATTCCGAGGGTCCTGTGTTTTACCGGCAGGTTCGGATTACCCAATACGGCAGACAGTTCCGGATTTTCAAATTCCGCACTATGGTGAACAACGCGGATAAAATCGGCTCTTTGGTAACGGTCGGCAACGATGCTCGCGTCACCAAGGTTGGCAGTTTCATCCGCGCCTGTCGCTTAGATGAAATTTCCCAGCTGATCAATGTGTTTTTGGGCGATATGACTTTTGTGGGCACGCGCCCGGAAGTTCCTAAGTATGTAGCCGCCTACACCCCCGAGATGATGGCCACTCTGTTACTGCCGGCAGGCATTACCAGCATCGCCAGCATCCGCTACAAGGACGAAGCCGAACTGCTGGACAAGGCCGAAGATGTGGACAAGACCTACATTGAGGAAGTTTTGCCCGGAAAAATGCAGTACAATCTGGAAAGCATCCTGAAATTTAGTTTTTGGGACGATATAGGCACTTGTTTCAAGACCGTTCTTGCTGTGCTGAAGTCCGATTGACAAAAAAGGAGTTTCTTTCGTGAATATATTACTCATCAACCATTATGCCGGCTCTACGGAAATGGGTATGGAGTTCAGACCCTTCTACTTGGCCCGTGAGTGGGTGAAGTTGGGTCACGCGGTTACCATCGTAGCCGGCGACTATTCCCACCTGCGGCAGAACAACCCTGCAATCGAGCAGGATTTTCAGCTGAGCGAAGAAGCAGGCATCCGTTACATCTGGTTCAAAACCGGCCAATATGAGGGCAACGGCGTCAAACGCGCCCTGACGATGGCCCGGTTTGTTGGCAAGTTGCTTTTGAACGCAGGCAAGATTTCCAAGTTGGTAAAGCCCGACGTGGTGATTGCCTCGTCCACTTATCCTCTGGACACCTATGCGGCCCGGGCCATAGCAAGAAAGACAAAGGCCACCCTCATTCACGAGGTCCACGATATGTGGCCGGCCTCCCCGGTGGAATTGGGCGGTATGTCCCGGAGCAACCCCTTTATCGTGGCGATGCAAATTGCGGAAAATGCCGCGTATCGCAGGTCCGATTATGTGGTTTCCCTCCTCTCTCTTTCGGAAGCGTATATGAAACAGCACGGTCTGCGGGACGGACGGTTCGCCTGCATTCGCAACGGTGTTGTGTTGGCCGACTGGGAAAACCCCCTTCCTCTGCCCCAAGGTCACTTGGACACGCTGAACGAACTGAAGAAGGACAAGTTCATCGTTGGCTACTTTGGCGGACACGCGCTGTCCAACGCGCTGGACACATTGCTGGATGCGGCCAAACTGCTGGAAGGCACCAACATTCAGGTGGTTCTGGTAGGTGACGGTGTGGAGAAAAAGCGCCTGCAAAAGCGGGCAGAAGACGAAAGCATCAGCACGGTGACATTCCTGCCTTCTGTGCCTAAGTTGGCGGTACCGTCTTTGGTATCCCACTTCGATTGTTCCTGCTTGACAGGCCTGTCCTCTCCCCTTTACCGCTTTGGCATCTGCATGAACAAACTGTTCGACTCTATGATGGCTGCCAAGCCCATTATTTGCTCCATTGACACCCCTGACACCATCCTGACCGACGAAAATTGCGGTGTGATGGTGAAGGCCGGTGACCCTCAGGCTCTGTGCGATGCCATTTGCGCTATGCAAAAGTTGCCGGCTGAGCAACTGGCTGCTATGGGTGAAAACGGCCGCAAGGCTGCCATGGAAAAATACAACTACACCGCACTGGCAAAGCAATTTGCCGAATTGTTTCAAAAACCCTGAATCCGCGTATTCTTTACACATAAACAAATGAAGGAGTTTGCTTTTATGGAATTTATTGACTTGAAGGCGCAATACGCTGCGCTGAAAGAAGAAATCAATGCAAATGTTCTGTCCGTTATGGAGTCCGCCCGTTTCATCGGCGGCCCGGAAGTGAAGGAACTGGAAGAAAAACTGGCCGCATTCGTAGGCCGCAAGCACTGCGTCACCTGCGCCAACGGCACAGACGCTTTGCAGATTGCCTATATGCTCTACGGCATTGGTCAGGGCGACGCAGTGTTCTGCCCTGACATCACCTTTATCTCCTCCACTGAGCCTTCCAAGATGCTGGGCGCTACCTCTGTGTTCTGCGACATTCAGCCCGACACCTACTGCATCTGCCCCGAGAGTCTGGAGCGTCAGATTCAGGCTGTGCTGGCTGAAGGCAAGCTGACCCCCAAGGCTGTTGTAGCCGTTGACATTTTGGGCAACCCCTGTGATTACGATGCAATCATCGCCATCTGCGAAAAGTACAACCTGATTCTGATTGAGGACGCCGCACAGAGCTTCGGTGCTTCCTACAAGGGCAAGAAGTGCTGTTCCTTCGGTCAGATCGCTACTACCTCTTTCTTCCCTGCCAAGCCTTTGGGCTGCTATGGCGACGGCGGTGCCATCTTTATGGATGACGACGAATTGGCCGCTGTATGCCGCAGCATTTGCGTCCACGGCAAGGGCCCCAAGGGCAAATACGACAACATTCGCGTTGGTGTGAACTCCCGTTTGGACACCATTCAGGCTGCCATCCTGCTGCCCAAGCTGAAGGCTATGATCGACCACGAAATTGACAACCGTCAAAATGTGGCCGACACCTACAACGCAGCTTTCGCAAAGGACTTCACCACTCCCTATGTGATTCCCGAGTGCCAGTCCATTTATGCCCAGTATGCAATTCTGGCCAAGGACACCACCACTCGCGATAAGGTGCTTGCTCACCTGACCGAAAAGAAGATCCCCAATATGATCTACTACCCCACTCCCCAGCACGCCCTGCCTGTGTTTGCAGATGAGCCTGCTTACGGTGAGAAGTTTGAAAACGCCAACGATTACTGCGCAAGAACCCTGTCCCTGCCCATGCACCCCTATATGACCGCAGAGGATCAGAAAACCGTCATTGACGCTGTTTTGGAGGCGCTGTAATGGAGAAAAATTACTTCGTACACGAGTCCAGTTATGTGGATGAGGGCTGCACAATCGGTGAAGGTACCAAAATCTGGCACTTCTCCCACATTATGAAGGATTGCACCATCGGCAACAAGTGCAACATCGGCCAAAACGTTGTCATCTCCCCGGGCGTTGTCCTGGGTGAGGGTGTGAAGATTCAGAACAACGTGTCGGTCTACACAGGTGTTATCTGCGAGGACGGCGTATTCCTCGGTCCGTCCTGCGTATTTACCAATGTGATTAACCCCCGTTCCTTTATTGAACGGAAAGACGAATACCGGAAAACCACCGTTAAAAAGGGTGCCAGCATTGGCGCCAACGCCACTATCGTCTGCGGCCACGACATCGGCCGGTACGCCTTCATCGGCGCAGGCAGCGTGGTTACCAAAAATGTGCCGGACTATGCTATGGTCTACGGCAACCCTGCAAAGGTACACGGCTATGTGTGCCAATGCGGCGCAAAACTGCAGTTTACAGACGGAAAGGCAACTTGCCCCGCCTGCAATAAAAAATATGAAAAATCAGATGAAATTGTAAAGGAGATTGACTGATATGTCTATCAAAGAACAACTGATTGAAAAAATTCAAAACAAAACCCTGTCTATGGGCGTTTGCGGTCTAGGCTATGTAGGTCTGCCTCTGGCTGTGGACAAGGCAAAGCACGGCTTTAAGACCATCGGCTTTGACGTACAGAAGGAAAAGGTCGACCTGGTCAACGCAGGCAAGAACTATATCGGCGACGTTGTGGATGCTGATTTGGAAGAACTGGTTGCTTCCGGCATGCTGAAGGCTACCACCGATTTCAGCTTTGTGAAAGATGTGGACTTCATCGCTATCTGCGTTCCCACTCCCCTGGATGCTCACCAGCAGCCCGACATCAGCTATGTGCGCTCCTCCGCTGAGGCCATTGCAAAGTACCTGACAAAGGGCACTATGGTCGTTTTGGAATCTACTACTTACCCCGGCACCACCGAAGAACTGCTCAAGCCCATTCTGGAGAACGGCAGCGGCTTAAAGTGCGGTGAGGACTTCTATCTGGGCTTCTCCCCCGAGCGTGTTGACCCGGGTAACCTGATTTACAAGACCTCCAACACCCCCAAGGTTGTTGGTGCTATCGGTGAGGACGCTATGGAAGTTATTTCCATGGTTTACCGCGCCATTTTGGACGGCGATGTTCACACTGTTTCCTCCCCTGCTGTTGCAGAAATGGAGAAGATTCTGGAGAACACCTACCGCAACATCAACATCGGTCTGGTAAACGAACTGGCTATTCTGTGCAACAAGATGGGCATCAACATCTGGGAAGTTATCGACGCTGCAAAGACCAAGCCCTACGGCTTCCAGGCCTTCTATCCCGGCCCCGGCCTGGGCGGTCACTGCATTCCCCTTGACCCCTACTACCTGAGCTGGAAGGCCCGTGAGTACGGCTTCCACACCTCCATGATTGAGTCCTCCATGATGATTAACGACCGTATGCCCGAGTACACCGTTGAGCGTGCCGGCAAGATTCTGAACCGCCACAAGAAGGCCCTGAACGGCGCTAAGGTTCTGATTCTGGGCGTTGCTTACAAGCAGGACATCGACGACTACCGTGAGAGCCCCGCTATCCATGTTATCGAGGAGTTCCACAAGACCGGCGCAAATGTTGACTTCTACGATCCCTTCATCGCAAAGTATCGTGAAAAGGGTCAGTGGTTCGAGGGCCTGAAGGAAATCAACACCGAAATCCTGAACCAGTACGATCTGGTCTGCATCACCACCGGCCACACCACCGTTGATTACAACATGGTCGCCAACGCAGGCGTGCCCGTATTTGACTGCAAGAACGTAACCAAGAATATCGAAAACAAGGCAAACATCGAAGTGCTGTAATCCACACCGGTTTGCCCAGCACCAAGAAACTATCGAACGAATCTGGGAGTGTTTGAAATCATGAAGATTATCGTTTCTCACGATGTGGATCATCTGTATGCTACGGATCATATCTTTCGGGATTTGATTCTGGAAAAAATGTGGGTCAGAGGTTTTCTGCATCTATGTCAGAAAAAAATCTCTTTCAAAACATTCCTGTATCGTTTGACTATCCTATTCCATAACCGGATGCATCGTCTTGATGAAATTATGGAATTTGACCGCGCCCACGGTGTACCCTCTGTATTCTTCTTTGGAATGGACAAGATCTTGGGTATGTCCTACACCCAATCGAAAGCAGCCCCTGTCATTGGCCATGTTATGGCCCAGGGCTTTGATGTGGGTGTTCACGGCGTGGATTATGAAAATGCCGATAAAATCAAAGCTGAACATGATGCGTTTCAAAAGATCTCAGGCCTGACGGCCTTTGGTCTTAGAAACCATTATGTCCGCTTTGACGACACAACCTTTGAAAAAATGGAACAGGCCGGATACCTGTTTGACTCCACCTGGTTTAACAAAAAAGAAACAGAAATTCGTGCACCTTATAAGGTAGGCAATATGTGGGAATTCCCCCTGCATATTATGGACGGATATATTTGCCCCACAGGCAATCTCGAAAAAGGCCTGCAGGACACCTTTGCCACCATTAAAAAAGCAGAGGATATGGGTATGCCCTACTGCACAATTCTGTTCCACGATTATCAATACGACGACAAATTTGATCCG
Source organism: Faecousia sp. (assembly GCA_045657385.1). Lineage (GTDB taxonomy): Bacteria > Bacillota > Clostridia > Oscillospirales > Oscillospiraceae > Faecousia. The sequence goes on from JAZOSY010000006.1 coordinate 6,872, forward strand.
CAGCTGAAGCAATGGTATGAACAGACTATTCTTTTCTGCCGAGAACAGGGATATGAATTTATTTCCTATCGCGACGCAATCAAAGAATTGGAGAACCGCAAATGAATACAACACCTTATGCAACCAGTCTGTTTGAACAGCCTTGGTGGTTAGATATTGTAGCGCCCGGGCAGTGGCATGAGGCCGTTGTGAAAGACGGTGATGCGGTAATCGCCAGAATGCCCTATGTTCTTAATAAGAATCGCATTGAAATGCCCGGTTTGACCCAAACGCTGGGTATTTGGATGTCCCCGGAGACGCAAGCTGATTATGGCGCACAAAAGAAAGCGATTTTTGAGCTTTTTGGCCAACTTCCCAACTGCAATTCCGTTTCCCACACATTGAGTCCCAGCAACACATACGTTTTGCCGTTCCGTTGGTTGGGTTATCGGATAGAGCCCAGCTTCACATACCGGCTGAATAATCTGAGCGACTGTGATGGACTGTATCAAACGTTCAACAAGACCGCCAAGAAGAACATCAAGGCGGCTCGCAACAAAGTAACGGTTTCCGACAAAACGAATGTAGACACCCTTTGGCAGCTGCTGGACAAAACTTTTGAGGCACAGAACCGGAAGAATCCCATGTCCAAAGAGCTGGTGATGCGAATTGTGGAGACCTGTGAAGCCACCGGCCACGGCAAGTACTTTGAAGCAAGAGATGCTCAGGGTAATGTCCATTCCTGTGCGTATTTTGTGTACGACGAGGAAGTTTGTTATTACCTGTTCGGTGCAAGTGACAGCCAATTCCGCAACAGCGGCGCCCAAAGTCTGATTCTTTGGGAGGGCATCCAGTTTGCCGCACAGCACTCCAAAGTATTCGACTTTGAAGGTTCTATGGTAGAGGGAATTGAAAACTTCTTCCGTCAGTTTGGCAGTGTATGCACACCGTATTACAGCATAACCAAAGGTTCCTTAATCAGCGAATTTATGCAGATTCTGAAACCGCGTATCAAACGTTTGCTTGGTTATAAAATTTGAGGGGTTATAGATATGATTAAAGTATGTCATATGACCAGCGCACACCCGAAAGGCGATGGCCGCATTTTCCGAAAGGAATGTGTTTCTCTTGCGCAAGCAGGATACGACGTATATTTGGTTGAACGCGGCGAAAGTCTGGAGGACAGCGGTGTCCATATCGTTGGCATCGGTGAAGTAACCGGTGGAAGATTGGCACGTATGACGAAAGTCGCGCGCCGTGTTTATAAAAAAGCGCTGTCTTTGGATGCGGATTTGTATCATTTTCACGACCCCGAGCTTCTGCCCTTTGCGCTGAAGTTAAAGAAAAAAGGAAAAAAGGTTGTTTTTGACAGCCACGAAAGATACACCGAGCAATTAAGAAGCAAGCCTTATCTGCCTGCATGGATTACCATTCCTATGGCTCGGTTGTACGGTTTTTATGAGAACTATGTTCTCAAGCGCATCGACGCTGTGATTTTCCCCTGTACAATGGATGGAGAAAATCCTTTTGAAGGTCGGTGCAAGCGCGCTGCAATTATCAGCAACGCTGCAATTCTCGGCGAGTTTTTCGATTTGTATGATTCGGAATGTCCCAAACGGGAAAATCAGGTTTGCTATGTTGGTGGCTTGACAGAAGCCCGGGGCATCACAATCGATATGCTCGCTGCCCACAAGGCCGGCGCATCTTTGGCCTTGGCCGGAGATTTTTCTCCGGAAGAATACCGTGAACAGCTTGCCGCTATGCCGGAGTTTTCCTGTGTGGACGAACGGGGTATGCTAAACCGCCGGGATGTGCAGGCTCTGCTTGCAGAAAGCCAAATTGGCCTTTGCACGCTGTTGGACCACGGTCAATATCTGAAAATTGATACATTTGGAATTAAGGTATTTGAATATATGTCTATGGCGTTGCCTGTCATTTTGTCAAAGAGCCCATACAACAACCGCATGGTTGAACAGTACCGTTTCGGTGTCTGTGTTGACCCTGCCAGTGTGGATGAGCTTGCTGAGGCAATCCGGTATTTGCTGGACAATCCGGAAGAAGCCAAGCAGATGGGTGAAAATGGCCGTCGCACAATTAAAGAAGTATTCAACTGGGGTGTGGAGGAACAGAAACTCTTTGCCCTTTACGAAGATATATTAAATAATTAAGGAGATAAACGATATGAATTATGCACTGATCGGCTGCGGTCGTATCGCAACCAACCATATTAAGGCAGTAGTAAACAACAAGCTGAATCTGGTAGCCGTCTGCGATGTGCTGCCTGAGGCTATGGAAAATTTGCTTGCAAAGCACGGTCTGGAGAATGACACTTCCATCAAGCGCTACACCGACTACAAGCAGATGCTGGCTGAAAACGACATCACTTTGGCCTCCATCGCAACTGAGTCCGGCATCCACGCAGAAATTGCTCTGCACTGCATTGACAATGGTGTGAATGTGATCATCGAAAAGCCCATGGCCATGTCTATTGACGATGCAGAGGAGATCATCCGCCGCAGCGAGGAAAAGGGCGTGAAGGTTTCTGCATGTCATCAGAACCGCTTCAACATCGCCATTCAGGAGCTGCGCCGTGCGCTGGAAGCCGGCCGGTTTGGCCAGCTGTCCCATGGCTCCATCCATGTCCGCTGGAACCGCAACCAGGACTATTATACCCAGGCCCCCTGGCGCGGAACCTGGGCACAGGATGGCGGCTGCCTGATGAACCAGTGCATCCACGGTATTGACCTGCTGCGCTGGATGATGGGCGACGAGGTGGAAGAAGTCTACGGTGTTACCAAACAGCAGTTCCATGATTATCTGGAGTGTGAAGACATCGGCATGGCTGTTGTGAAGTTCAAAAATGGTGCTGTGGGTACGATCGAGGGTACCACCAATGTTTATCCCCGCAATCTGGAAGAAACTCTGTACCTGTTCGGCGAAACCGGCACCGTGAAACTTGGCGGAACGTCCACTAACAACATCGATGTCTGGAACTTCGCGGATGAATCTGTAGCGGATGAAAAGAACAAGGGACTGCAGGAAGCAACCTCCAACGTCTATGGCAACGGTCATACCAGCCTCTTTGCGGATATGATGGATGCGATCGAGAATGACCGCAAGCCCTATGTGGACGCTGTGGCCGGCCGCAATGCGCTGGAAATGATTCTTGCCATCTACAAGAGTCAGCAGACAGGACAGCCGGTGGAATTGCCACTGAGAAATGTGGCTAGCACTGATTTCGCGAGAATGCTTGATGAATAGGCAGCTGATTTGTTCTGTTGTCGTCCATGTTTATAAAGCGTTGAGGCTTCTTGTTACAAATTAGTTTGCCCGCTAACC
>JAZOSY010000007.1:0-10007 GCA_045657385.1 Faecousia sp.
CATTGCTGACTCCCTTCCAAATTCCATAATATAGATTGGGGGCGCATGCGCCCCCAATTCGTCAGGCAATCAGATTGCCATCAGTTCCTTCTCTTTTGCCTCCAAGGCGGTGTCAACCTTCTTGGTGAACTTATCCAGCAGATCCTGCAGATCCTTTTCTGCCTTCTTCTGTTCGTCTTCGGTGATCTCGTTGTTCTTCTTCAGCTTCTTAACGTAATCCATACCGTCGCGACGAATGTTACGCATTGCAACCTTAGCGTCTTCTGCGTACTTCTTAACCTGCTTAGCCAGTTCCTTACGGCGCTCCTCCGTCAGCTGGGGGAAGATCAAACGGATGACACGGCCGTCATTCTGGGGGTTGATGCCCAGCTCGCTGGACTGGATTGCCTTTGCAATGTCCTTCAGCAAGTTGGTATCCCAGGGCTGAACAACAAGGGTACGGGCATCGGGGCTGGAAATAGTAGCAACACCGTTCAGGGGTGTCTCCTGTCCATAGTATTCCACAGTGATTCGGTCAAGAACCTTAGGATTAGCGCGGCCTGCGCGAACTGCATCAAATTCCTCGGCCAGGTGTACCAGGGTTCTGTCCATCTTCTTGCTAAATTCGTTAAAATCTACGCTCATTGTTTAGTCCTCCTCAAAAGTTGTTTTCACGGTTGTTCCGATATTTTCGCCACGCACTACGCGCACGATGCTGTTTTCCTCAGAAAGGCCGAAGCACACCAAGGTCATATCGTTGTCCATTGCCAAGGTCATTGCAGTAGAGTCGGTAGCCTTCAGGTGCTTTGAAAGCACTTCGTCGTAAGTAAGCTTGCTGTATCGCACAGCGTTGGGGTCCTTCAGGGGATCAGCAGAGTAGATGGCATCTACATTCTTTGCCATCAAAATTGCATCTGCTTCAATTTCCACACCACGAAGCACAACGCCTGTATCGGTAGAGAAATAGGGGTTGCCGGTACCGGCGGCAAAGATAAAGACCTTGCCCTCGTTCAGGTAACGGTCTGCGGTATCACGGGTGAAGTACTCACAGAACTTGTGCATCTCCACAGCAGACAGCACTCTTGCGTCCACACCGTGTTTCTCCAACGCGTCAGCAACAGCAATGGAGTTCATCACTGTGCCAAGCATACCCATAGCATCTGCGTGGGAACGCTGCATTCTATCAGCGCCGTCCTTCACACCGCGCCAGAAATTGCCTGCACCTACCATAAGGCCAACCTGCACGCCCATATCGACGCACTCCTTAATGGCGACACAAACAGAATTGATCACATCAAAATCAAGACCACGATGGGCCTCACCGGCAAGCGCCTCTCCGCTGACCTTCAGCATCACGCGCTTGTATTTGATTTCAGGCATTGCCTATCCCTCCTATCTTATCTTCCTATATTCTAATATAAGACGGGCAAATTGACAACTAAAATTTCTTAAAATTACGGATTTGTTTACGGTATTTTTTTATTTTCTTCATTTTGCAAAAAACATTGCAGTAAAATGCAGTTTCTTTTCTCTTTGCAGTTGCAAAAATGGCGCAAATAGGTTATAATATTTCCAAATTTTCTTATAGAGAGGATGCTTACGATGGCTGAAATCACCGAGAGCAAAAATTTCATCCACGCTTTTATTGACGAAGATATTGCCGAGGGCGGCCGCTATGCCGGTCAGACGGTTCACACCCGTTTTCCGCCCGAACCCAACGGTTATCTGCATATCGGTCACTGCAAGGCTCTGATCATTGACTTTGGCACCGCTGAAAAGTACGGTGGTCTGTGCAACCTGCGCATGGACGACACCAACCCTACCAAGGAAGACGTGGAGTTTGTGGAGGCTATCAAGGAAGACATTCACTGGCTGGGCTTTGACTGGGGCGATCGGTTCTTCTTCGGTTCCGATTACTTTGAGAAGGACTATGAGTATGCTGTGGAGCTGATCAAGAAGGGTCTGGCTTATGTCTGCGAATTGACTCCCGAGGAATTCAAGGAGCGCCGCGGTGACCTGAACACACCTGCCACCTCCCCCTACCGTGACCGTCCTATTGAGGAGAGCCTTGATCTGTTCGCACGGATGCGTGCCGGCGAGTTTGAAGACAACCGCTACACACTCCGGGCCAAGATCGATCTGGCTTCCGGCAACTTCAATATGCGCGATCCGGTTATCTACCGTATTCGCCATATGCACCATCACCGCCAGGGCAACAAGTGGTGCATCTACCCCATGTACGACTTTGCGCACCCCATTCAGGACGCATTGGAGGGTATCACCCACTCTCTGTGTTCTCTGGAGTTTGAAAACCACAGACCCCTTTACAACTGGGTCGTTGAGAATGTATCCGTTCCTCACACACCCCGGCAGATCGAGTTTGCTCGTCTAGGCATTGACCACACTGTGCTTTCCAAGCGGAAGCTCCGTCAGCTGGTAGAGGAAGGCCGCGTATCCGGCTGGGACGATCCTCGTATGCCTACCTTGTGCGGTCTGCGCCGCCGCGGCTATACCCCTGCATCTATCCGCAACTTCTGTGACCGTGTTGGCGTTGCCAAGTCTCCCAACACCATCGAGTTTGCATTCCTGGAGCATTGCCTGCGTGAAGATCTCAATGAGACCGCGCAGCGTGTTATGGCTGTTATCAAGCCCGTGAAGCTGACCATCACCAACTATCCCGAGGGTCAGACCGAAGTGTTTGAGATCGAGAACAACCCCAACCGTCCTGAGGATGGCACCCGCAAGGTATCCTTCTCCCGGAATCTGTGGATCGAAGCAGACGATTTCCTGCAGGAGCCTGTTCCCAAGTACAAGCGTCTGTATCCCGAAGGACCTGAATGCCGCCTGAAGGGCGCTTATGTAATCAAGTGCACCGGCTGCGTTACCGATGAAAACGGCAATGTAACCGAAGTGCTTGCCACCTACGATCCCGACTCCCGTGGCGGTGATCCTGCCGACGGCCGTAAGATCAAGGGCGCTACCATTCACTGGGTAGACGCTGAGACCTGCTGCGATGCTGAGGTTCGTCAGTACAGCAATCTGTTCGACGATCCCGATCCTGATGCCGCAGGCAAGGATTTCATCTCCTGTCTGAACCCCAATTCTCTGGAGGTTTTGACCGGCTGTAAGGTAGAGGCCAGCCTGAAGAACGCAAAGGCACCTGCCTCCTTCCAGTTCATGCGTCTTGGCTATTTCTGCCCTGACTCCAAGGATTCCTCCGCTGAACATTTGGTATTTAACCGTTCCGTCAGTTTGAAAGACAGTTTCAAGCCCGGTAAATAAAAGAATTATCCCGAGCCTTTCGGCTCGGGATGTTTTTTATTTCTTTTCTTTCATTTGTGCTTGCAGGTGCATAGAAAGCACCGCCAGGGAGGTCGCCATATTCTCGTTCTGCACCAGAATGTTGCCCGGCACATCCAAATGCACCGGCGCGAAATTCCAAATGGCCTTGATGCCGCTGTCAATCACCTTATCGCACACCTGCTGGGCGCTGGCCGCAGGCACGGTAATGATGCCCATGAGAATTTTGTTATCGTGGCAGAAGTCCTTCAAATCTTCCATAGGAAGTAGAGGTTTGCCGTCCACCGTTTGGGGCTTTTTAATGCTCATATCAAAGGCGGCCAGTATGTTCAGACCATAGTCATCGAAACCGCTGTAACCAAGCAAAGCTTGACCCAGTTTGCCTGCGCCGACCAACACCGCATCGGTGGTATTGTCATAGCCCAAAAACTGGTTGATGTCTTCGATCAGAGCTTCACGCAGATAACCGATTTTAGGCCGACCTCCATCGGAGACCTGTGCAAGATCTTTTCTTACCTGCACTTCGCCCATACCCAGTGCATTGGCAAGGGCTGTTGCGGATATATAGGTTGCCGTTCCCTTCGGCAGACTCTTTAAATAGCCAAGGTAAATCGGCAGGCGCTTCAACACGGACTTTGAAATTTCCTTGCGTTCCATAACCATCCATCCTTTTGCTAAATTTATATCGATATAATTCCATATCGATTGTAGCACGGGATTTGATGATTTTCAAGTCATTTTTACACGCAACTGGTCTGACGGAGCAATTCCTTTCTGAGTTTCAGCATAATTCGTTTCTCCAAACGGGAGATGTAGGACTGGGATATACCCATATATTGCGCCACTTCTTTTTGGGTCAGTTCCTGGCGGCCACACAAGCCAAAGCGCATTTCTACGATCTCCCGTTCCCTGTCCGGCAATTCGCTGACTGCCTGCCGCAGCACCTTCAAATCCACATCGTCTTCCAGGGGGCGCAGAATCATATCTTCTTCTGTGCCCAAAATGTCCGATAGGAGCAGTTCGTTTCCGTCGTAGTCCATATTGATGGGTTCGTCCAAAGAGACTTCCGCTTTTTGCGCGGATATTTTACGAATATGCATCAGTATCTCATTTTCAATGCATCGGGAAGCATACGTGGCAAGCTTGATATTCTTGTCCCGGCGGTAGGTGCTGATAGCTTTAATCAGACCGATTGTGCCGATAGAAATTAAGTCCTCAAGATTCACCCCCGTATTTTCAAACCGACGGGAAATGAACACCACAAGGCGCAGATTGTGCTCGATCAGCTTTTGTTTAGACGCTTCGTCACCTGCTTCCAATCCTGCAAGTGCCTCCTGCTCTTGCTCCCCTTTCAGCGGCGGCGGCAGCACATCCGAGCCGCCAATGTAGAAAATGCCATTTTGTGGAACAAGTCCCAGTTTTGTTAAGAACACCAACCATTTACCTTTCATACATTCCCTCCTGTCAACGCCTGATATGCACCTTCTGAACCAAGCCCCTCCGGGGCAAAAGCGACCAATGAACTTCCCTGCCATTTGCCGATCCGCACATTTTGCAGGCGCAGTGCCAGCAAAAAACCTCGGCTAGCCACACTGCTGTAGGGAATCAGCTGCAGGCCGGGTATTGCTCCCATCGTTTCTACGGGGTTGCGCAGTTGATCTTTTGTAAGGCCCGTTAATTTATGGGCAGCGTCTGCACCCACCACCAAAACAGACCTGCCGGTGATTGGGTCGCGGAGGGTGTTTCCTGTGTCCTGTAGCGCTGTCAAACGTAAGAGTTTTCCCATATAATTCAGTTCGATGGGTACGTAACTTGTCCCGTCCATTCGACCACGAAACCCTAAATATGACAAAACCAGCAAGATCGCCGCAATCGCGATACCGCCTGCTCCGTTTCCTTTTCCGATGTTCACCATTGCGCCGCTCAGCGCCAAGGAAAGGAAAGAAAAGAGAAGACCCTTTCGGAATGTACCAGCAAAAATCCCATAGGCAACCAGCGCGATCAGCCCAAAACCGACAATGCGCCAGCAGAAATTTCCCAGGAAATAAAATCCCGGCAAAAGACAGGAACCTGCATAAAGACCACCTAGGAGTGCTGCCAATGTAGTGCGTGCATAGTTCGTGATGTGGTCGCTTAGCCGGTCAGTGCACAAAAGCAAAAGCAGATTCACAACCGCATTCATAACCACAACCCACAACAGATACATTGGCGACCACCTCCCTGCTTTGTGGCTTTAGTATAGGGCAGGGACAAGGAAAAACAAGTCGGTTGACGTGGCGATTCTCCCTACAGATTCCTCCCCTGCCCTGTCTGATTCTACGCGCAAGCGGCACAAAACAGAAAAAGCGGCAGCCGATGCAATCGGCTGCCGTTTCAATCTGTCGAGATATTCTTTATCACTTGGCGAATATTTTTTTCTGCCTTAAATCGGGGAACCATGATTTCATGGCCGCACCCTACGCACTTTAACCGAAAATCTGCGCCGGTTCGAAGCACTTTCCACTGTTTCGACCCACAGGGATGTTCCTTTTTCATTACGAGCGTATCGCCTAACTGAATGTCCATACTACTCCCCCTTAATGGCGGCCCAATACTGTTTGGCGGCTTGCTCCAACTTATTGTCGCCGTAGGTATAGTATTTGGTGCCAACCAGTTCGTCGGGCAGGTATTGCTGCTGCACCCATCTGTTGGGGAAGTTGTGGGGATACTGGTATCCCTGCTCGCGCTCCATGGTATAGGTGTCTGCGTGCATATTCTGCAGGTGTCGGGGGAAGTCACCGGTTTTGCCTGCTCTTACATCTGCAAGGGCGCTGTCCAGCGCTACATGGCCGGTATTGGATTTGGGGCTTGTTGCCATCAGCACTGCCGCATCCCCAAGAGGGATTCTGGCTTCCGGCATACCCAGCATCAGGGCCATATCCACGCAGGATTTCACAATGGGAATGATCTGCGGAAATGCGAGGCCCACATCCTCTGCCGCAATCACCATCAATCGGCGGCAAGCAGATTGCATCTGCCCCACTTCCAAAAGTCTTGCCAAGTAGTGGCAAGCCGCATCCGGATCAGAACCCCGGATGGATTTTTGCAGTGCAGAGAGCAGATCATAGTGGTTATCGCCGTCTCTGTCGGCACGCATTGCGCTCTTTTGGGTGACCGCTTTGGCATCCTCTAATGTTAAAGGCAGCTTATCGCCGGCAGGAATACCGGCAGAGAACAGAACCTCCACCGCATTAAGTGCCTTTCGCAAGTCGCCGCCGCAGGCGGAGGAAATGTACTCCAGCGCACCCTCTTCGCATACTGCGGTCAGGTTGGCGCTCTTTTCCAAATGCTTAACCGCCCGATGCACTGCCTGCAGAACCGCTTCTTTGGACAGTTGCTTGAATTCAAACACCGTGGAACGGCTCAAGATGGCGTTGAATACATAGAAATACGGGTTCTCGGTAGTGGAGGCGATCAGGGTGATCTTACCGTTTTCAATATGCTCCAGCAGGGACTGCTGCTGCTTTTTATTAAAGGACTGAATCTCATCCAGGTACAAAAGCACGCCGTTGGGCGCCATAAAGGTGTCCAGTTGGGAGACGATTTCCTTAATGTCCGCTGTGGAGGCCGTGGTGGCGTTCAGCGTGTAGAGGGTGCGGTTTGTCTGCTTGGCAATAATATTGGCAACGGTGGTTTTGCCTGTGCCGCTGGGGCCATAGAAAATCATATTGGGAATTTTTCCCGAATCAATCAAGCGGCGCAGTACCGCTCCTTTTCCCAATATATGCTCCTGGCCGAACACTTCGTCTAACGTATTCGGGCGCAGCAAATCTGCTAACGGTTGATACATAGGCCGCTCCTTTCTTATCAGAATGTTGCTACATCCGGCTCAGCAGGTTCTGCCGGCTCTACCTTAATTGCGGTGAGTACAGGACCCAGTTCGCCGTTGTAAAGAAAATGTTCTTCTGCGCTGCAAACGGCAGTTACTCTCACCCAGGAACGGGACTCCAAAGCCTTTGCCTCATCGTATCGGCAAGGAATTCCGCAGAATTGAATGTCATCTTCGCAGCAGGTCATCACAAAGCGGCCGGGGGCAAACATACCGTTTTTATCCCGGCGGAGCATTGCGACCTGTGCCTTAAAAATCACGGTTTTTCCGTGGTATTTTTCGGATTCCTCAGAAATATCCCGATACCACAAAGCATAGTCATCGTCGTTGATCACGATCACAGGCGCGTTAATGTCAAAGGGCAACGGGTCTTCGATTTCATCGAAGGCAGTGGTGCCATCGGTGTAGTCATAGAGAATGTCCATCCGGCGGTTTGCCGCACGAACCAGCTTGTGGAAGGGCATAGTGTCCTGGCCCGGCTCAAGGCGGTTGAAAACAACCATTTGGCCGCCCACCAGCTTGTCCATTACCAAGTTGCGCATATTGGCATTATAGGCCATAAAGGTGGTGCTGTCAGCAAACATCACCTCTTGGGCGATGACCCATTCATCGGGGAATCGGCTATACAGGTCACCTACCAACTGCATGCCGTTTAACTCGGCAACAACTCTTTGGATCTTATATTTCTTTGCAAGCTCACGCAGCTGCTTGGTAGTAACCGTCTGCTGGTCCACCACTTCCAAAAACACATTTTTATGGGGATAGGTGGAGATGTCGTACTCCTCTTCACCCTCTTCGCAGACCAGAAGCAGCGTTCTCTCCCCTGCGTTGAAACGGGGGTCTTCCAATGTCTGCTGTATGAATTTTGTCTTGCCGGAATCCAAAAAGCCGGTAAAAGCATAGACGGGAATTTGAATCATATTATACTCCAAACAACTTTGCAATTGCTTCTTCGTTGATATCTGCGCCGATCACGCACAGCTTACCGGTAACGGCCGCAGAGCCAAGGCGAACATTCACCTCGCCGGGAACATAGTCAAAGTGGATCCAGTTGCCATTTTCGCCGGCAACGATACCCTTTGCGCGGAGAACCTGGCCGAATGTGCCGCTATCCAGCACTTCCAGCGCGCCTTTGATCGTTTCCTGAGTGAAGTGCTTGTGGGTCTCTACGCCCCAAGCAGTGAACACTTCATCGGCGTGGTGGTCGTGGCCGCAACCGCAATGCTCGCCGTGTTCGTGGTGGTGATGCTCCTCGTGGTGGTGTCCACAGCAGCAGTGCTCTTCGTGGTCGTGGTGGTGATGCTCACCGTGGTGACTACCGCAGCAGTGGTGCTCTTCGTGGTCGTGGTGATGGTGCTCACCGTGGTGACCACCGCAGCAGTGATGCTCCTCGTGGGAGTGGTGATGATGCTCACCGTGGTGACCACCGCAGCAGCAATGCTCCTCGTGGTCGTGGTGATGATGGTGGTGTTCTTCCTCCATCTGCTTCAGGTCGGCGGCGACCTTTGCCTTGCCTTCCATCGCTTCCATCAATTGCGCGCCTGTCAGTTGGTCCCAGGGTGTTGTCACAATAGTGGCCTCTGCGTTATGCTGGCGGAGCAGCTCGACGGCCTTGTCCAGTTTCTCAGGGGAAATCGCATCGGTACGGGACAGCACGATGGTAGCCGCCGTTTCAATCTGGTTGTTATAGAACTCACCAAAGTTCTTCATATAGACCTTGACCTTACCTGCGTCCACAACGGCCACGGTGCAATCCAGCATCACATTTTCGTTGGTTACTTTTTCCACAGCCGCCACAACGTCGGACAGCTTACCCACGCCGGAAGGCTCGATCACGATGCGGTCCGGGTTATACTCGGCGATGACCTGGGTCAAAGCCTTACCAAAATCACCCACCAAACTGCAGCAAATACAGCCGGAATTCATCTCGGTAATGTTAATGCCTGCATCCTGCAGGAAGCCGCCGTCAATGCCGATCTCACCAAATTCGTTCTCGATCAGCACCAGCTTCTGGCCTGCATAGCTTTCGGAAATCATTTTCTTGATAAGGGTTGTTTTACCGGCGCCCAAGAAGCCGGAATACACATCGATTTTCGTCATTTTTATCACACTTTCTACTGAAATAATATTTCTTTATTTATTCCTGCGATCGCAGGAAGTCACTTACAGTAACTATACCACACTTACCGAAAAAAATCTATTGTTATCTTATCTTTTTACAGAAAAACCGGACGATGCCAAGTGGTATCGTCCGATTTTCGAATGATTAGTAGATTTCGATTTCGTATAGTTCCACGCGTTCACGGGGGAACTCAAGACGCAGCGCATCGGGGGCAACAGGAGTCTTCAGGGTAAAGATCACGCTGAATTCTTCGTTTTCCACCTTCTCAGGAGTCAATGTCTCCCACATTCCCTTGGTGCAGAGCTTGACCTTCGCACCCTCCAAGCACCAGCCATAAACAGCAAGCGTTGTAAAGGCAGGCTTGACCTTGCTTAAGTCCAGCTCAACAAACAGATCCTTGCCCTTTATAATTTGCGCCAAGTTATCACGCACACCGTCAAAGAGCTTATAGCTGGACCACTGTCCCTCAGAGGAGGTGACCCTTACTTCCCTCTCACGCTCAAAGAGCAAGCTCTTGCTGGCCTTTCGCTCATTTTCCAGTCGGTCGATCAAGGCAGCGGTTTCTGCGTAGGTGGGCATACCTGCGTCCTTGACCTTCCGTGTGCCGATGAGCACACCGTAGGGCTTCAACTCGAATGTGTTGCCGGTGAACATTTCATTGTGGCGGAAGTGGTGCCACTGGCCGGAAATTCCATCCAAGGTGAACTTTTGGGGCTTATCACTCATATTGACCGCCAC
>JAZOSY010000008.1:0-1769 GCA_045657385.1 Faecousia sp.
CTTTCAGATAATCAGGGTTCTGGGCGCCACGCTTGGCATAGGAGAAGTAGGGGCCTTCCATCTGAATGCCCATAATGCGGGAATAGCCCTCGGGAGCCTCTTCCTTCAGCTGCTTTGCGGTGGTAAATGCCTTGGACAGCACATCATAGGGCAGCGTCATGGAAGCGGGTGCGAAGGAAGTGACACCCTTCTGGGCAAAGAACTTTGCCATGGCCTTCAGCCCTTCATAATCGCCATCGGAGAAATCAGCGCCGGAGTTGCCGTGGCTATGGACTTCCACCAGACCGGGAATAACAGTCGCACCCTGCAGGTCAATTGCATCTTCGGGAACGCATTCCGGCAGAACGGCACCAAACTTGCCGTCCACAACCTCAAATGCGCCTTCCCGGAAAGTGAAATCCTTGGTAAAAATTCTGGCATTTTTATAAAACATAACTGTATATCTCCTTACATTCGTATTGTATTTGAATTATAGCATAATACGCAAAGAAAGCACTGTGATGTAGTCACAAACCATTCATATCAGATGAGTCCTTTTTCAAGGCAGTAATGGTAAATTCCATCTTCTGAAACACTGCCGCATACATCGTCAGCAATTTCCTTTATTCGCGCTGCGGAATTTCCCATGGCAACACCGGTGCCCACCGCCTGCAGCATATCTATATCATTGTAGCTGTCACCAAAAGCCATCGCCTGCGCAGGCTCCAGGTTAAAGTACCTGAGAATCTTTGCAATGGATGTTCCTTTGCCGCTGGAGACGGGAATTACATCTACGGCACGTTCCCAGGATACGGCGATTTTGACACCGGAAGTTCCACGCAGCAAGGCTTCGTGATCCGCCGGACGGCAACCTAACATCATTTGATAAACAGGCTCTCTGCAAACATCATCAAAATCATCGGCAACTGTCAGTGACAAATCTGCCAACCGATAGTAATCCATCAAATCCTCATCGATTCCGTTTGCCGCCATCCGTTCCTTTGTCGCAACGGAAACCGGTCTGCCGATCGCGGCAGCATTTTTCAGAACCTTTTCCACATCATCGTAAGAAAGCGGGTTGCTGTATATGCTTTCCTTTTCCGTATAACACAGAGAGCCGTTAAAGGTACAGTAGGCGTCAAAGCAGAATTCTCCAAAATCAGGGATCACATACGGTGATCTTCCGGTGGCGATACACAGCAAAATTCTGTTTTCTCGAAGTCTGTGTAACGCTTCATAGGTTTTCTCGGGTATGCAGCCGGTAGCCGAGTTAACCAATGTGCCGTCAATATCAAAGAAAATTATTTTAACAGGATTCATATACAGCCTCGTTTCTAGCCAGGTTTTTATTAATCTGTGTAATATAGTATACCAAATCCAAACAGAAAAGCAACTCTTAGGTTTTAGGGGGGCGGTTTGGGAGCCTTTTGTTGTTTTGGTATTCTGTAGGCTGTATTTTGTTGATTTTTGATCCAGTTAGTATTTTGAAAAAACGCTGGAAATCGTAACATTTTTATTTTATAATACTGTTAGACAAGCTTGAACATGCGTTTATAGCAGGGCGTTTTATAATAACTAATTACGAAAAGGTTAAAGCAGCAGCGGATTATATCCGTGCTCATGTATCCATTCTCCCAACGATCGGTTTGGTATTAGGCAGTGGCTTGGGTGGATATGCCGATACATTGGAAGATGCAGTTCGCATTCCATACAGTGAAATTCCAAATATTCCAATTTCTACAATCCCAGGACACAGCGACGCACTCGTCTTTGGCACCAAATGTGGGCAG
>JAZOSY010000009.1:0-9331 GCA_045657385.1 Faecousia sp.
GGATCTTGGCAGTGTCCTTGTAGTCGATAGCAGTCACCTTGTCAACGCAGAAAGCACAGACCTTCTTGCGCTTGCGGGGACGCACATGCTGTTCGTTAGCCATGGGATTAACCTCCTTTATAAGCATTGTGAAAAGTTCAATTTAGAAAGGCAGCTGAGCATCGTCGTCGTCCAGCATCGCGAAATCAGATGCAGGAGCAGATGCAGCAGGGGCGGAATAACCGCCGAAACCGCCAGCAGGAGCAGAACCGAATGCGTTGCCGCCCTCGGCGCGCTTGCTGTCGCCGAAGTAGACATTGTCTGCCACAACTTCAGCGGTGCGACGCTTGTTGCCATCTTTGTCGGTCCAGCCACGGATCTGCAGCCGACCGGAGACTACCGCCATGGAGCCCTTGGTGAAATACTTGGAGACGAATTCTCCAGTCTGACGCCATGCTACACAGTCGATGAAGTCTGTTTCTTTTTCGCCGTTCTCGTTCTTGCCGAAATCGCGGTCAACCGCTACGGTGAAGGATGCGACGGCGACGCCGCTGCCGGTACGGCGCAGCTCGGGATCGCGGGTCAGGCGACCCATAATGGTAATGTGGTTGAGCATAGTCTTACTCCTCCACTGCGGTGGTCAGGCAGCGCATTACGCCGTCGGTGATCTTCATCACACGCTCCAGCTCTGCAGGGAACTCGGGCTTGCACTCCATGTTCATCAGAACATAGTAGCCTTCAGCCATATCGTTGATGAGATAAGCCAAGCGACGCTTGCCCCATTCGTCAACATTCAGCAGAGTACCCTCCGCCTCCACCATTGCCTTGAACTTGTTCACAAGTGCTGCGATGCCCTCTTCGCCCAGTGTGGCGTCAATGATGTAGAGAACCTCGTACTTACCGGTGATCTTAGCCATGTTGTTTGCACCTCCTTTTGGACTTTTGGCCCCCGATCGCGTCGGGAGCAAGGATTGTCTGCATACGCAGACCAGTGTATTATATATTCTCACCACCCAGATGTCAAGGGTTTTTGCCAAAAAAATCCGCATATCTACGGAAAATAAGGGGAAACTGGTGCTTAAGAGGTGATTGAATTGGTCTTATCTTATGTGCGGACGATTTTGTTATATCTGGTGCTGATCGGCGTGGTGCGCTTAATGGGCAAGCGGCAGATCGGCCAGATGGAGCCGTCGGAATTTGTGGTGACTATGCTGGTGGCTAATTTAGCGGCGATCCCTATGCAGGACGGGGGCATTCCGCTGCTTTCCGGATTCGTACCCATCGTGACGGTGCTGGGGGCGGAGCTGGTGCTGTCGGCGCTTTCTATGAAAAGCGTATGCTTGCGGAAGCTTTTATGCGGAAAACCTGTGATTTTAATAGAAAACGGAAATATTTTGCAGCAGAATCTGAAAAAGACCCGTATCACGCTGGACGAGCTGACCGGCCACTTACGGGAAAAGGATGTGCTGAGCCTGCAGACGGTGCAGTATGCCATTTTGGAGACCAACGGCAATCTGTCGGTGTTTCCGTTCCCGAAAGAAAAGCCTGCCTCGGCAAGGGAGGCAGGCATATCGGTTGAAAAGCAGTCGCTTCCCATTACGATTGTTTCCGACGGGGAGCTGCTGGATAAGAATCTGCAAAAGGCAAAAAAGGACAGAAAATGGCTGCAGCAGCAGTTGCAGGACAGGGAGGCAACCGTTGCGCAAACTTGGCTGCTGACGGTGGACTCGGAAGAAAATGTGGTGTTTTACCGCAAGGAGGAAAAGTAGATGGCGCGTGGCTGGCTGGGAGTGGGAATATTGGTGGTGTTCCTCATTGGGGGGATCGTGGCGGCGGCGTTGATGAGCAGCGCTCATTTGCCCACTGCAGAATTGCTGCAGCAGGCATCGGAGAAAACCATCAATGGCGAATTTGGCGAGGCGGTCTTGTTGGGATTAGAGGCCAAGGACCGCTGGGAGCGTGGGTGGAACGGCACGGCCTCCTTGGCGGATCACAGTCCTATGGACGAGGTGGATGCGCTCTTTGGGGAATTGGAGGTGTATGCCATCACCGGGGAGGAACCTCATTTTGCCGCTTGTTGTGCAGAACTGGCCAAGCGGATCGAGGCGATGGCCGAGGCGCACAAATTCAGTTGGTGGAATGTGCTATGACGACCCATAGGCCAGTTGGGTGATACCACTTGCCAGAATTTCTGCCGCTCGCAGCGCCTCGTCGTGGGAATTGCCGGCAGAGCCTACCTCCACCAAAAGGGTGTTCGGGGACAGGTCCTGATTGAATTTTTGGGAGCGCAGATTGATATTGCGGCAGATGCCGGGACAGCGCTCGTCGATGAGGGTCTGCAGTTTTAAGGCCAGCGCCAGATTTTCCTGCCAGTTGGGGTGGTTACCGCCACCGTAGTCAGAGCCTACCACGAACATCAGTGGAGCGATGCGCGTGCCTTGGGAGAACACCGTTTGGGCCACCTGATTGCCGTTTTCGTCCTCGTAGGCATCCCGGTGCAAATCCAGAACCAACCGGATGGTGGGGTAGGCCTTTAGGTAATCCTGCACACTTTTGCGACTGCTAATGTAGGCATCGGTGTAGGAGGGCTCGTCGTGGAGGGCAGTGTCGTGGATGACTTTGATCCCCTGGGCCTCCAAAAGGGAGGCTAGATGCGCCCCTACGGAGACCATATTTTGCTCGGTGTCCAAGGTGTGGTAATCGGAGGTCTCATCGTAGGCGGAGGTGGGGGAGAAGCTTTCCGTTGCGTGGGAATGGTAAATCAGCACCGCAGGCTGACCGTCCGCCAGATTCCAGCTTAGCGGTTTACATAACAACTTTTGCAAATCGGCCGAATAGGAAAAGCCACACTTAATTCGAATGGCGGCGACATCGGTCACGGAAAAAACTGGCAAGTCGGGGGCTGGTGTTTCCTGCGTGGGATCTTCCGGTGGAGGATCGACCGATTCGATGGACTCTGTTTCCGTGGTGGGTTCTTCGGGGGGTTCGTCTGGGAGCTCTTCCTCTGTGGGGGCAGGGGTGAAGCGGATGTCGGCCGGGCGCATCAGCCGCCCGGTTTGCAGAAAAATCATCACAGAGGCCATTTTGGGTGGCAGGGACAGGCCACTTGCCCCGGCACCACCGCCGATCAGCCGCAGCACAATGGCGCAAACGATCACCGCCGCGCTGGTTTGCAAAACTTTTCGTTCCATACTGCCTCCTTAGGTATATATGCTTAAATATAAAAAAGAGAGAGCGGATGCTCTCTCTTTTTCGTTATTCCGGTTTTTTCCACTTGGGCCTGTCCTTCAGGGTCTGCCGTAGCTGCAAGAAGAAGTCCGTCAAAAGCTTTTTGGACTCCTCTTCCATCAGGCCGAATTCTGCCTCCGGGTGGTGGTTAAATTCCATTGAGAACAAATCACACACAGAGCCACAAGCGCCACATTTTTCGTCTTTCGCACCCACAAACACTTTGGGGATCCGGGCATTGATAATCGCACCAGCGCACATAGGGCAAGGCTCTAGGGTCACATACATAGTGCAATCCCACAGCCGCCAGCCGCCCAATTTTTTGCAGGCATCGCTGATGGCTTCGATCTCCGCGTGACCCAAGGCGGTCTTTGCGGTTTCTCTGCGGTTGCGGCCACGGCCTACGATCTGTCCGTTTCGGACAATTACACAGCCTACCGGCACTTCACCCTCTGCGGCGGCTTCTTCTGCCAGCAGCAGCGCCTGCTGCATAAATTCCAGATCTTCCATAGCGCACCTCCTTTTGTAGTATCATACTAAATTGAAATGCGCCCGTCAAGTGTACCATAACCCCTTTACGAAATAAACAGAATGTTGCGGTGACGCCAATTTTGTGTTATAGTTAAGAAAATATAGTCTTTGTGAGGAAGAATTATGAAAACGCTGCTTCATATTTGTTGCGCGCCCTGTGGCAATCAGTGCGTGGAAAACCTGCGCAACGATGGCATCGACGTGACCGGCTTCTGGTTTAATCCCAATATCCACCCCTTTACCGAGTACCGGGCCAGAAGAAACTGCCTCCGGGAATATGCCAAGAGTGTGGACCTGCCGCTGATCGAAAAGGATGAATACGCGCTGCGCCCCTTTGTCCGGGAGGTGGCGGAGGATATTGCAAATCGCTGCGTTAAATGCTATGAAATGCGGCTTTTTGAAACGGCAAAGACCGCCAAGGAGCAGGGGTTTGATTCCTTCACCTCCTCTTTGTTCATCAGCCCCTATCAGAACCACCAGCTGATGAAGGATGTGGCCACGCGCGCGGCGGAAATGTACGGCGTTGAATTTCTGTACCGGGACTTCCGGGACTTGTTTAAGGACGGACAGGCCTATGCCCGGGAGCACGAATTTTATATGCAGAAATACTGCGGCTGCGTGTTTTCCGAGGAAGAGCGCTACTTAAAACAAAATAAGATCATACCTTAATTAAGCCTTCCCCTTGAGGGGAAGGTGGCAGCCCGTAGGGCTGGCGGATGAGGTGGCATGCGATTAACTTACACCTCATCAGTCACCTGCGGTGACAGCTTCTCCTCGAGGAGAAGCCTTTTAGGAGGATATATGAAAAATATGCAACTGATCGTGCCGTGCCTGTTTGGCTTAGAGGGTTTGGCCGGCGACGAGCTGAAACGAATGAATATGGAAAATGTCCGGGTGGAGGACCGCCGTGTCCTTTTCACCGGTGACGAAAATGCGCTGGCCAAGGCTAATATCTGCCTGCGTACCGGTGAGCGTGTGATGGTGGTGCTGGCCCAATTCCAAGCCAAAAGCTTCGAGGAGCTGTTCCAAGGGGTGCTGCACACCAATCTGGAGGACTATATCCCTAAGGACGGCCAGTTCCCTGTGAAGGGTCACTGCCTAAACAGCCAATTGATGAGTACCTCTGATTGTCAGGCTATCATCAAAAAGGCCGCCTCCCGTCGTTTGGGCGAGAAATACGGTGTGTCCTGGCTACCGGAGACCGGCGTCAAGTTCCAACTGCACTTCACCATTTTGAACGATCAGGTGACCCTGTCTTTGGACACTTCTGGCCAAGGCCTCCACAAGCGTGGCTACCGGGCGGTGGGCAACGATGCGCCGCTCCACGAAACCTTGGCCGCCGGTATGATCCAGTTGACCCGTTTCCGTGGCAGAGAGTATTTTTGGGATCCTTTCTGTGGCTCCGGTACCATTCCCATCGAGGCGGCGCTGATCGCCAAGAACCGGGCGCCAGGCTTGAACCGGCATTTTGCTGCGGAAGAATACCCTTGGATGCCCCAGTCCGCGTGGGAGCTGGCTAAGGAAGAGGCCAAGGATAAGGAATTTAACGGTAAATACCGCATTATGGGTTCTGACAACGACCCGGCCTGCGTGTCGCTGGCCTTTGCCAATGCCCGGAAAGCCGGTGTGGCTGACTCTGTGACCTTCCAGGACGGTGATGCCACCAAGATGAGCCTGCCCTGCGATTCCGGCATTCTGGTCTGCAATCCCCCCTACGGCGAGCGTATGATGGAGCAGTCAAGCGCCCAAAGGCTCTACAGCGCATTGGGCCGGCATTTGAAATTTGCCAACGACTGGAAGCAGTTTGTGATCACCTCCGAGCCGGAATTTGAGCATTATTTCGGCCGCCGTGCAGATAAAAAACGGAAATTCTACAACGGCAAGATCAAATGTGATTACTATACGTTCACCGACAATTCCCGCAGAAAGAAGTGAGGAAATGAAGCATTTATTCATTATCAATCCTGCTGCCGGCAGCCACAACCAGACCGAGGACTATCGGAAAAAGATTGCCGCCGCCTTTGCGGACCGCGAAGATGAATATATGATTGAAGTGTCCGGCGCTCCCGGTCAATGCCGGCAGATTGCCAACCGGGCCGCCCGGTCCGGGGAGGAATACCGCATTTATTCCTGCGGCGGTGACGGCACGATGAACGAGATCGTGGCCGGCGTGGCAGGATACCCCAATGTGGCGGTGACCATGTTTGCCGGCGGCAGCGGCAACGACTTTGTCCGCATTTTCTCCGAAACTGCGCCTTTCCGGGACTTAAATCGCCTGCTGGATGCAGAGGAAGTGACCTTTGACCTGATCCGCTGCAACGAGGATTTTTCTCTGAACATCTGCTCCGTTGGCTTGGACTCCCGAATTGCCCGGGATGTGGCCAATTACAAGCGCCTGCCCTTGCTTAGCGGCTTCCGTGCCTATGTGGCATCCACAGTGGTGAATCTGCTGAAGGGTATCAGCGAGCATTATGTGGTGGAAATCGATGGGGAGCGAATCGACGGAAAAATGACAATGATCTGTGCCTGCAACGGCAGGTACTACGGCGGCGGTTTTAACCCCGTGCCGGAGGCCGATCCCACCGACGGAAAGCTGGAGGTGCTGGTGGTTAAGGATGTTTCCCTGCTGCAGGTGCCCGGCGTCATCGGCAAGTACAAAAACGGTGAATACAAAAAAATCAAAAAACTGGTGCGACATTTCTCTGTGGCCAGCATCAAAATCACCTGTTATCAGGAAGTGCCTGTGAACTTGGACGGTGAGATGCGTATGGCCAAGGAAGTGGACATCCGTATTGCGGAGGAAAAGCTCCGATTCTTCTATCCCAAGGGACTCACTTGGAAGAATGCTCCCGAAAAGGAAGCGGCAACTGTATAAAAATGCGAGCGTGTTCAAAGTTTGAACACGCTCGTTTTTTTGTCTCTTTAGAACCGTGCAAGCAATATGTCAAAATTTTACAAAAACAAACCGTTGTACTTGTGCAAGTACACAAATACAAGAAAACCCTTTGTTTTTGCCTTGACAAGTACTGTTCTGAGTACTAATATGGGGGCATAAAGTACTTGAACAAGTACAAACGGAGGTGAACGCGTGGATTCGTCAAATAGAAAACCTGTGGCGCGACGGTCGGTCTGGACGGGGCTGCGGCTGATGTTTTGGGATACCCAAGGGGAGATCCCATTTGCCTGGTGCAGAAACTGCGGTGGCGAGGTTTTCGGACGAAACGCGGACCTGTGTTTTCACTGTGTAAAGGAGGAAAAACGATGCATACAAGAATAAGCCCCTGTGAGGGCTGTACACGAGTCGCAGAGCCACGGGCCTGCGAGAACAAATATTGTAAAGTTTGGAAGGCGTGGTTTCTCCGCCGTTGGGGAGAGATCTACGATTACGGACGGCTTCACAAAAAGCCGAACACACAACAGGGGTGAGAGATTTGAATTGGAGAGAAGCGGCTATGGAAAAATTACGGCGCTATGACAGTATGCGTCGAGCGCTGGGTAACATTCCGGAGGAGATCCGCCGGCTGAAAGATGAGGCCCGGGCCATACGGGGAAGCACCTGCGACCGCATAGCGGTTAGAGGCGGCGGTGGCCACAGGGAGGGTGCGCTGATCGACAATTTGGTGAAGCGCCAGGAACTGGAATGGACGTTAAAACGGGTGAAGCATTGGCTTTTGGTGGCAGACAGAGGCCTGGCGGCCTTGCTGCCGGAGGAGAAACTGGTGTTGCAGCGACTATATCTGCACCCGGAAAAGGACGCGTTGCAACGACTTTGTGACGAGCTGGGCGTGGAGCAGTCCAGCGTTTATCGGAAACGGGATCAGGCCCTGCAGCGGTTTACAACGGCGCTATACGGCTTTGCTGAGGCATAAAAAACAAGGGAGCAGATGCTCCCTTGTTTTTATTTACCGTATTTTACGACACCGCCAATGATGGTTTTTTGCACCTTGAAGGCCTCGTCACAGATGATGATATCCGCGTCTTTTCCTACTTCCAGTGAGCCTTTTCTGTCAGCCATACCGATGACTGCGGCCGGGTTCAGGCTGGCGCAGTTGACACATTCGTGCAAAGGAATGGAGGAATTGGTAAACGCATTCCAAACACCCTGATTTAGAGGCAGAACGCTGCCGGCTACCGTGCCGTCTTCTAACCGGCAGACGATGTCGTTGTAGATGATTTTGGTGCCGCCCAAGGTGTACTCCCCATAGGGCAGGCCGCCAGCAGGCAGACAATCGGTGATAAAGCAGAGCTTCCGCCCCTTCAGCCTCCAAAGCATATCGTAGAGGGCCGGGGAAACATGGAAGGTGTCCACGATCAGCTCGCAGGTCACATCGGTGTTAAGTGCCGCACCTACAACGCCCGGTGCTCGATGAGAAAGGGGCGTCATAGCATTGAACAGGTGTGTGGCGTGGCGCACACCGCTTTCGACGCTCTTGACAGCCGTTTCATAGTCGGCGGAGGTATGACCCATGGAGATCACAACATCCGTTTCTGCGGCAATTTCCCGAATGGCGGCAAAGTCTTCGTCTTCCTCCGGCGCTAAGGTGATGATCTTGATGATGTCGGCATACTGCTTCACAAAGGCCGCGTCGGGCTTTAGAATATGGGCGGCGTTCTGCGCGCCCTTTCGCTCTGCGCTGATGAAGGGGCCTTCCGCGTGGCAGCCGAAGATGGCGCTGCCGTCCCAGTTTTTGCTCTCCTCTTTTAAGGCTCGCAGGACCTCCAGCGCCTTTTTAATGACGGCCATATCCACCGTCATAGTGGTGGGAAGAAAACCGGTGACACCGTTTGCAAGCAGACCTCCGGCGATGGTGCGGATGCTTTCTTCACTCCCATCGCACACGTCCTTGCCAAGGTAGCCGTGGATATGCAGATCAATGAGACCCGGAGCCACATAGCCACCTTTTGCGTCGATAACGGTCGCATTTTGCGGCACTTGGGACTCCGGCACAATGCCCTCGATCACATGGTCATACAAAAGGGCGCAGCCCTCCACGACCCGATCCTGCAATATGAGCTTGCCGCCGACAATTGCGTTCATTTTCTCACCTCAAATTCGCTGTATATAGCATTGTTTTAGCATAAATAGCGGTGTTTTGCAAGGCAATTCGGGGAAAATCTCCAAAAAATCAGCATCTGCCGGAGCAGATGCCGATATCACTACTGTTCGCAGGTTTTCTTTTGCTTTTCAGCCAGGCGGTACATCACCAGATACATACCAATGAGCAGGACGGAGATACCGGCGGCTGCGTAAAACACAGGTGTATATGTGCCGATCTTGTCGTAAATGGCGTTGGAAATGGGACTTGCCAAAATGGAGGCTGCCGACACCATAGACAGGAAAATGCCTGTATATTTGGCCTGGGCCTGGTAGCCGAACAAAGACGCACCCAAAAGGGGAATCACAACGGTCAGGATGGGCAGAGCCAGAGAATAAATAACAATGGCGATGATAGCGGAGGTCATACCGGTGACCATTGTCAGCAGAATCATACCGGCTACATCAAAGGCCATACACAAAATGGCCACTTTTCTTGCACCGATGGCATCGCACAGGAAACCGGCCAAAATTTTCGAGCCGGTCAGGCACAAAAGC
>JAZOSY010000010.1:0-6021 GCA_045657385.1 Faecousia sp.
CCTTGGCGCCGGCAAGGATCTGCTCCACATAAGCGGTCATCTGGCCGGAGCGTTCGATCACATCGGTGATGAAATCATCGGACAAAATCAGCGCCGCACGCTCTTGCCAAGTATCTTTTACTTGCTCATAAAGGCTCTCAAACACTTCCGGGACACTTTCCAAACCCAATTCGGTCTTCATTTGTTCCAGCGTCATATTCTTCTCTCCTTCGCTTACGCCTTCTTGCCGTCTGACAGCGCATACGCTTTTATTATAGCAGTTAACCATATTTTGTCAAGGAATCTTCTTACTAAAAAGCCCGTCAAACCGTGAAAAAACCCCCGAAATTCGGGGGTTTTTTGTTGTTTGTTCTCGGAATCAGTCTACCATACCGTTGGCAATGACTTTTTGATAGTAATACCAACTGTCGCGGCGGTAGCGTTCCTTGGTCTCGAAGTCGACCTGAACCAAGCCGAAGATGAACTTGTAGCCGCCGGCATAGCCTTCGGTGGTGTCCATCAGTGTCCAGTGGTAGTAGCCCTGGATATTGGCGCCGGCCTGAATTGCGCGGGAGACTTCACGCAGGTGCTCGCGTAAATAGCGGATACGGTAGTCGTCGCGGCGCTCTTCTTCGAAGTTGCCCCATTTTCTCTTGGAGATGCCGTTTTCGGTGATGAAGATGGGCAGACCGGGGTAGGTGTTCTTAAAGTGCATAGCCACATCGAACAGACCCTGAGGATAGTTGGCGAAGCCGTAATCGTCGGTGGGATAGGATTCGTTCCGGAATGTCTCGTAGCCTCTGGGGTCAGTCTCGCTGAACCTTGCGTGGCTGGGGTTGTAGAAGTTCACGCCGATGAAGTCCACGGGAACGAAGTACTTTTCCAGGTCCTTTTCATAACCCTCGGGAAGTTTGCCCATATAGTAGGTGTTGTCTGCCAAAACTTCAGGATAGTGGCCCTTGATCATGGTATCCAGCCACCAGCCGGCGTAGAATGCGAAGTCGTGATCCATTGCGTGAATGTCCTTAGGATCGAAGGACAGGCTGTAAGTGGGCTGCACATGGATAACGGCGCCGATCTTGCCGGTAAAGCCCATTTCCTTGTAGATCTTCACTGCGCGGTAGTGAGCCAAAAGGGCGTTGTGGCAAGCCTTGATGGCCAGGTCCATATCCTTAAGGAAGGGAGCATTGGTGCCGTAGGCATAGGAAGCCATAACATTGATACTGGGCTCGTTCATTGTGCTCCAGTAAGGAATCCGGTCGCCGAAGTGCTCGAAACAAACTCTTGCGTAGTCGCCGAACCACTCAACAAAATCGGGATTGATGATACCGCCCATTTCGATGACCCAGTAAGGCAGGTCAGAGTGGAACAGGTCGAACAGAGGCACGATGTCCGCTTCCAGCAGGGCGTTGATCATATCGTCGTAGTAATCAAGGCCGGCCTGGCAAACCTCTGTGGGGCCATTGGGGAAAATTCTGGTCCAGGCGATGGAGAAGCGGAAGGACTTTAAGCCCATTTCCTTCATATCCTTGATGTCTTCACGGTAACGGTGATAGAAGTCAGCAGCAAATGCAGGGTCGCCGCCGCAGTACTTTTCGGGGTAAAGGGTGTGGTAGTGGTCGCTTACGCTTTCGCCCTTGCCGCCCTCTTTTGCGCCTGCTTCAATTTGGTAAGCAGAAGAAGCGCAGCCAAACAAGAAATCCTTGGGGAACTTAAAATTCATAATAATTTCCTCACTTAATTTCGTTTTTTTAGTATGGCAAATTAGTCTACCATGCCTTCTGCAATGACCTTCTGGTAGTAGTACCAGCTATCACGGCGGAAGCGTTCCATGGTTTCAAAGTTGACCTGAACCAAGCCGAAGATGAATCTGTAACCGCCGGCGTAGCCTTCGTTGGTGTCCATAATGGACCAGCAGAAGTAACCGCCGATGGGCGCGCCGGCTTCAATAGCGCGGTGGACTTCACGCAGGTGCTCACGCATATAGCGGACGCGGTATTCGTCGCGGCGTTCTTCCTCGAAGTTGCCCCACTTTTCGCGGCCGATGCCGTTTTCGGTGATCATGATCGGTGTGCCGGGGTAAGTGTTCTTGAAGTACATAGCCACATCAAACAGACCCTGGGGATAGTAAACGAAGCCGTAGCTGTCCATATCCAGATCCTCGGGCTTGTAGTTCTCGTAACCCATAGGATCGGTTTCGCTGTACCTGGTGTGGGTGGGGTTATAGTAGTTGACGCCGATGAAGTCTGCCTTCACAAAGTTCTTCTGAAGATCCTCTGCGTAACCCTCGGGCAGCTTGCTCATAATGTACTCGTGATCTGCTAGGATCTCAGGATAGTGACCCTTCAGCATGGTGTCCAGCCACCAGCCGGCATAGAATGCGAAGCGGCGGTCTGCAGCCAGTTGATCCTTGGGATCCAGGGAACGACTGTAGGTAGGCTCAACATGGATAACGGCGCCGATCTTGCCGGGCAGGTTCATGGACTTGTAAATCCGCAGTGCGTTGTAGTGGGCCAAAATAGCGTTGTGGCAAGCCTTAATCGCCAGATCCATATCCTTCAGGAAGGGAGCGTTGGCAGCGTGGGCATAGGAAGCCATAACATTGATGCTGGGCTCGTTGATGGTGCTCCAGAACTTAACGCGGTCGCCGAACTTCTCAAAGCAGAGCTTTGCGTAAGTGCCGAACCACTGAACGAAATCAGGGTTCACAACGCCGCCCAATTCGATGACCCAGTAAGGCAGGTCAGAGTGCCACAGGTCGAACATAGGCACGATGTCAGCCTCAAGCAGGGCGTTGATCATATCGTCATAGTAATCGATACCGGCCTGATTGATGTCGGTGGGGTTCTTGGGGAAGATTCTGGACCAAGAGATGGAGAAACGGAAAGCCTTCAGGCCCAATTCCTTCATATCCAGAATGTCGCTGCGATAGCGGTGGTAGAAATCTGCAGCAAATGCGGGGTTGCCGCCGCAGAATTTTTCGGGGAAGTGCGTGTGATAATGCTCGTTTACGTTTTCGCCTTTTCCGTCTTCGTTACAGCCGGCTTCGATCTGATAGGAAGAACTTGCACAGCCGAATAAGAAGTCTTTGGGAAATTTGAAATTCATAATACTCTTCTCCTTTTATTTTTGGCTTTCATAAGCCTTATTTAAGATCTTCAGGTTTTCCGTCACCAGGATGGTGGCTGCTTCGTCCACCATCTTGTAGGTGTTGTAGTTACGGAACTGCCAGATTTCATAGCCACCTCTGACCAGTTGATCTTCAGAGGGCAGATAGGCCTTATTGCCGTTGGCGCAGGAAACAGAAAGCGTATAGGGGAAGTTGCTGTACTGACGAAGTTGCAAGGTAGTATACAGGAACATCTCAAAGGGGAACGGCACGATGGCCACCGGTCCGATTGTCAAAATGCCCTGCTTTTGCAGCCAGGCGGTTTTGGGCTGGCCGTCTTTGTACTCGTCCAAAACTCTCGTCCAGCGGTAGTACTCGTTCTGCTGGTAGGGAGTCATATCCTCGAACTTGCCCAGCTTTTTAAGCTCTTCCTCAGCAGTTTCCTTGGAAGGAAGGGGTTCATAGGGTACGACCACATCGCCGGTGGTAACCTGCACAGGTGCGTTTCTCCACTCCTTGATCTTACGCCAGGCGGTCACGGCATCCAAGCCTGCCCGGTGACCCAATTCCTGCGCCACCTGATAGCTTTGGGTTGTGCCGCCGTTGGGGCAACGGGGGCCTGTCTCGCCGATCGAGCCGGCAATGAACATAGCCACGCCGCCCACTTCCCGTTCGATCACATCTTTCATGGCGCCGGGCCAGTCGCGGCTTGCCTCGTCGTTGCAGCCGGAGGCTGTTCCGTGGCAGCCATAGTGGGCAATATTCAGAAGGATCTCGTCGGTTTCGGCATCCTTGAAAGAGATCACAGTCAACTCTTTGTCAACCAGTCCCCAAGGGTTCTGACCCAAGCCAACCTTGCCGTCGGGAGAAATTGCTCGGCGGTTTGCCGCCACATTACATTCTGTGGAGGCAACGCCCATCAGGACAGGACGCATTGCATTCACTGCATCCACGGCCGCCTGAATGGTTTGGGGGCGGAGAATGCCGTTTAAGTACTCAAAATCTGCCGAGCCCCAGCCGGAGGGCACGTCATTGGTGTTGGGGCCGGAATGGGTATGGGTCGTGCAGAAGGTAATTGCTTCTACGGGAACACCGGTCTTTTCACTGATTTCCTCACGGAATTCTGCAGCCGTTTGCTCGGTAACCAGACAGATGTCTGCGGAAATCAAGATGGCCTTGGTATCACCGTAAGTAAATGCAGCGGCGACCACATACAGGTCATCACCGATGGTCAGCGCCGGGCGCTGTCTGGGATAGCCGAACAGAATCGTTCCCACAGCAGGAGATGTGCAGCGTTTTGCCACACCAAGCTGCAATTGTTCCATAACTGTCACCATCCTGTTCCCGATCAATCGACCATACCGTTGGCGATGACTTTCTGGTAGTAGTACCAACTATCACGACGGTAGCGCTCCTTGGTTTCGAAGTCAACCTGCACCAGACCGAACATATAGTTGTAGCCGCCGCCGTAGCCTTCGTTGGTATCCATAATAGACCAGCAGAAGTAACCGCCGATGTTTGCGCCGGCCTGAATGGCACGGGAAACTTCACGCAGATGCTCACGCATATAGCGGACGCGGTAATCGTCGTGGCGCTCCTCTTCTAAGTTGCCCCACTTCTTCTTGGAGATGCCGTTTTCGGTGATGAAAATCTGCTTGCCGGGGTAGGTGTTTTTGAAGTACATACCCAAGTCGAACAGGCCCTGGGGATAGGAAGTGAAGCCGTAGTCATCGCGGGGATAGAACTCGTTCTTATAGGTCTCGTAACCTCTTGCCTCGGTGTCGCTGTGTCTTGCGTGGCTGGGGTTATAGAAGTTCACGCCCATGAAGTCTGCTTCCACGAAGTTCTCGTCCAGTTCCTGTTGGTAATTTTCGGGAAGTTTTTCCATGTAATAGGTGTGGTCCTTCAGCACTTCGGGGTAGTGACCCTTCAGCATGGTGTCCAGCCACCAGCCGCCGTAGAATGCAAAGTCCTTATCAGCCGCCAGTTGGTCCTTGGGGTCAAAAGACAGGCTGTAGGTAGGCTGCACATGGATAACAGCGCCGATCTGGCCGGGCAGGTTCATAGACTTGTAAATTTGTACTGCCTTAAAGTGAGCCAAAATGGCATTGTGGCAGGCCTTGATTGCAAGACCCATATCCGTCAGGAAGGGGGCGTTGGTGCCATAAGCGTAAGAAGCCATAACATTGATGCTGGGCTCGTTGATGGTGCTCCAGTACTTGACCCGGTCGCCAAAGTTCTCAAAACAGACCTTGGCGTATGTAGCAAACCAATCAATAAAGTCACGGCTCAGAGTGCCGCCCATATCGATGACCCAGTAGGGCAGGTCGCAGTGCCACAGGTCGAAAAAAGGAACAATGTCAGCCTCGATGAGGGCATTGATCATATCGTCATAGTAATCAATGCCGGCCTGACAAACTTCAGTGGGGCCGTTGGGGAAGATTCTGGACCAGGAGATGGAGAAACGGAAGGACTTTAAGCCCAACTCTTTCATATCCAGAATGTCGCTGCGATAACGATGGTAAAAATCTGCGGCTTTGGAGGGATCTCCGTCGCAGAATTTTTCGGGCTTGGTCGCAAAATAACGGTCGAGTACGTCCTCACCCTTTCCGCCTTCTTTACTGCCGGATTCAATCTGGCAGGCAGAGGAAGCGGCGCCGAACAAAAAATCTTTGGGGAACTTAAAATTCATTTGGGTTTCCTCCTTTTATTTTGTCTGGCTTCATTATAGCATTCAGGTATGTTTTGTCAATGATTTTGAAGGCAAAAAATGTTGAATTTACACAAAAAATCGCCCGAAATGTTTGCACATTTCGGGCGGTCTCTAAAATCTTATTTTTTGGCGGCCTCGTCCAGGATTTTCAGGTTCTCTGTGACTAAGTATGTGTCCGCGCTGTCCACCATTTTGTAGGTGTTGTAGTTGCGGAACTGCC
>JAZOSY010000011.1:0-3100 GCA_045657385.1 Faecousia sp.
GTCCATAACACCATCGGTAATCTGAAAACCCGTGTCTTTCATACCCAGAGGCTTCCAGATATTTTCCGCCATATATTGGGAAAAACGCATACCGGACGCCACTTCCACCACAGCCGCCAGCACATCGTGGCACATACTGTACAAAAACTGGGTACCGGGTTCAAACTGCAGGGGCGATTGCACCAAGGCATTGATGATGTCAAGGGTGGTTGCGTGGGGGTCTGCGGCAATGGTGTCCAAGATGGGCTGGGTGGCCCGGTTGTAGTCAAAACCGGCGCTCATAGTGAACAAGTGGCGCAGGGTCATCATCTTTTCCGGGCGCACCTTTTGGCCGTCCTTCATCAAAAAGGCATCGGCAAAATCGGGCAGGTACTTGCTCACCGGGTCGTCAAGGCCGATGATGCCGCGCTCCACCAGCTGCATAGCAGCGGTGCAGGTCATCACCTTGGTGCAGGAGTACATTTGGTAAATGTCCTCTGCAGACACCGGCTTTTTACCCTCGTAATCGGAAACACCGCTGCTGTAACGCAGCAGTGTTTCGTGATTTTGCTTGATAACAAGGTCGCAGCCGGGAACGCCTTTCTCGGTGCGAAGCACTTGCTCAACATAGTCAATAACAGGGGAAAAATCCATTTTTCTCCTCCTTATCGGGAAGAATTAACCTTCTTCTACCACGATTTCCTTCAGGGTCAATCCGGGGTTGCGCTTGCAGGTAAAGTCAATGGCCCAGTAGCTGCTGAACACCAGCAGATTCCGGCCACGGTAGTCCTCCAACAGCTCTGCGTCGCTACCCAAGTTCAGGTCGCTCACATCGCCGGGGTAGGCTTCGATCAGGCGGATCTCCTCGTAGGGCAGCATATCCATACGCAGGTCCACGCCGTATTCGTTCTTCATACGGTACTCGAACACATCGAACTGCAGCGTACCCACAACGCCCACGATCACTTCCTCCATACCGGAGTTGGGTGTTTTGAAAATCTGAATGGCACCCTCCTGGGCGATCTGTTCTGTGCCCTTCACGAACTGCTTGCGCTTCATGGAGTCCTTGGCGGACACACGGCAGAAATGCTCCGGCGCAAAGGTGGGAATGCCGGAATACAGGAACTTCTTATTGGCCACGGTAATGGTGTCACCGATGGAGAAAATACCCGGGTCGAACACGCAGATCACATCGCCTGCGTAGGGCTCGTCCACGATTTCACGCACGGCAGCCATCAGTTGCTGGGGCTGGGACAGGCGCATTTTGCGGCCGCCCTGCATATGGTAGTATTCTGCATCACGCTGGAATTTGCCGGAGCAGATCCGCATAAATGCCAGGCGGTCACGATGGGCCTTGTTCATATTTGCCTGAATCTTAAAGACAAATGCGGAGAAGTCCGGGCTGAAAGTGTCCACCACGCCGGCATCGGAAGTACGGGGCAGCGGAGGGGGTGTCAGTTTCAGGAAGTTCTCCAAAAATGGCTCGATGCCGAAGTTCGTCAGCGCAGAGCCGAAGAACACCGGGGATAGTTCACCGCAGCGAACCGCTTCAAAGTCCATTTCGCGGCCGGCGGACAGCAGCTCCACATCGTCGATCAGCTGCTGATGCTTGGTCTCGCTGTCCAGCAGCTCGGCTACCTTCTTATCGTACAGGTCTACCTCGGTTTTTTCGGCCTTTGCCTTGCCGTTAAGGCCGGAGAAGAACAGAAGTTGGCTCTTTTCCCGGTCGTAAACGCCCTGGAAATCCTTGCCGCAGCCGATGGGCCAGTTCATTGCGTAGGTCTCGATACCCAGTTCCCGTTCCACTTCGTCAAGCAGTTCAAAGGGATCTTTGGTTTCACGGTCCATCTTGTTGATGAAGGTGAACACAGGGATATGGCGCATAGCGCAGACTTTGAACAGTTTCCGGGTCTGGGGCTCAACACCCTTTGCACCGTCGATGACCATAACTGCAGAGTCGGAAGCCATCAAGGTACGGTAGGTATCTTCGGAGAAGTCCTGGTGGCCGGGGGTGTCCAAAATGTTGATGCAGAAGCCACCGTACTGGAACTGCATAACAGAGGATGTGACGGAAATACCACGCTGCTTTTCGATCTCCATCCAGTCGGATGTGGCGGCGCGAGAGTTTTTCTTGCCCTTAACAACGCCGGCCTGGGCGATAGCACCGCCGTAGAGCAGGAATTTTTCGGTTAATGTGGTTTTACCGGCGTCCGGGTGGGAGATAATCGCAAAGGTCCGGCGGCGGCTGATTTCTTCAATTAAAGTTGACATAATATTCCTCCAAGTAATCGATTTTTTGCAACTTGAAGCCTAAGGCGGATAAGATAAACGCATAATTGCCTCCAACAAACGCATAACACGCTCAATAAGCGCATAATATCCATAATATATTTTTAAGTTTACCACAAAATTTTCCTTATTACAAGAGGCGCAAGCTTTTTTAGCGGCTCCGTTATAAATCGCGCCCTTTTGTGTCATACTGTCAGCAGGTGGTGATCAAAATGAAGCGGCTTGCTTTTATCCTTATTTTGGCAATTTTACTTAGCGGCTGTTCCCGTGACCCGGTCAGCCGGGCGGTGACCGGCATTCAGGTGGAATTTGAGCAGCCGGGCAGCACCATCAGCCGCACCTACACTCAGCAAAGCAGCATTGAGCATGTTTTGACTTATATCCGTCTTCTGCGGCCCTTTGGTCCGGTGATCCCCGAGGGAAATTACGATTTCACCTGCCGGATCACCCTGAAATACTCCCACGGGCCGGACAGCACCTATCTGCAGCAGGGCAGCCATTATTTGCGCCGGGACGATGGGGAGTGGAAATCCATCGACGACACCAATGGCCAACTGATTTATCCTCTTTTGCTTTTGCTGCCCTCGGACGCATAATAAAACCGCTGACCCGGGAAGGGTCAGCGGTCAAGCTTATTCGCACCAGAACACATTGGAGCAACCGGCGCAGTCGGCGCGGGTCTTCATTTGCAGCTCTTGGCTTTTGATGGAAACGGTGGTGCAGGGGGCAACGGACTTGGTGATAAAGGCGTTGGAGCCGATGACCGAATCCCGGCCGATCACCGTATCGCCGCCCAGCACGGATGCGCCGGCGTAGATGGTCACATTATCCT
>JAZOSY010000012.1:0-4696 GCA_045657385.1 Faecousia sp.
ACTCGAACCCCTGACCTACTGCTTAGAAGGCAGTTGCTCTATCCAGCTGAGCTACTGGCGCATATTTTGGAGCGGGTGACGGGAATCGGACCCGCGTATCCAGCTTGGAAGGCTGGTGTTCTACCATTGAACTACACCCGCAAATTCCGATCCTCTGCGTGATTCAGCCATAAAATATTAGCACAAGAAAATGCTTCTGTCAAGGCTGAATACCCAGAATTTCCGGAATTTTTTTGTAGATTACATCTGCAATCGCGCCATCGCCGCAATTACACACCGTTTCGTAGCGC
This sequence comes from Faecousia sp., assembly GCA_045657385.1. Classification (GTDB taxonomy): domain Bacteria; phylum Bacillota; class Clostridia; order Oscillospirales; family Oscillospiraceae; genus Faecousia. The sequence goes on from JAZOSY010000012.1 coordinate 291, forward strand.
TCCGCCACCACCGCATCCGCCGGGCAAAATGCGTAATCGGCCATGTCCAGCATAGTGATGTCGTTCTCCGCATCGCCTACACAAACAAGGACTTTTTTGCCCAAACGCGCTTTCAGATCCACCGCAGCAGCGCCCTTGCTGACGCCCTTGGCGTGGACATCGATGATCCGGGGCGCGGCACGGAACACTTCCACCTTGTCGCCCCAATTTTCCCGGATAAAAGCGTCCAGGGCATTAAACCTCGCATCGTCTTCTTCCGAGCAGTCGAACATATCCGCCAGCACAGGCTTGCGCACCGGGCCGTAGGCGGCAAATTTGATGAACGGGCCGTAACTTTCTCCCGGCACGGCCGGCTCCCAGGTCCATTTCATTTTTGCGTAGAGTTGGACAAATTCCTCCGACGGTTGGTACAAATAGTGGTTGTCCACACCCTGAATTTCCACGTTCATCTCAGGAAACGCCGCCTTCACGGCCAAAAGGGTTTCCCACAAGGGCAGGTCGATCACCTGCAAGTCCGTTAAGTTTCCCTTTTCCCAGGCCGCCGAGCCGTTATAGAGCAAAAAGGGTGCGTTGGCCGGGATCTTGCTGAACAGATCACGCATCGTGGTGGTGCTGCGGCCGGTATTCACGGTGAAACTGCCGCCGTTTTCCACAAAATATGCAATTGCATCCAAATTCCGCTGGGGGATTTTGGAGTCGGGGCCGGTCAGCGTCCGGTCGTAGTCCACCGCTAACAAAACATCATCAAAAAGCGCCATAGAAACCTCTTTCGTTTTTCACCTCCCCTTGCCTCTCCCTCTGGGAGAGGTGGCAGCCGAGCAGGCTGACGGAGAGGGTTATTGTCTCGATTGAATCATTTGGTCGATTTGCTCACACACAGCCGTAAACTCCCGGTCAATTTCCCGGTTTGAGAGACGAAGCACTTTTAAGCCATATTCCTCCAATGCCGCGGTTCTTTCGGCATCGTCCACCATTGCATTTTCTTCGTAGTGTTGCGAGCCATCCAGTTCTATTACCAACTTGGCAGAGGCGCAATAAAAATCAACAATGTATTTGTCGATAATGCGCTGCTTGTATATCTTTACAGGATATTTTCGGAGAAACAAATACCACAGTTTGCGTTCGTGGGGTGTCATTTCCCGGCGAAGACGTCTTGCCGTTTCTAATTTTGTACTGTCTTTGGGGATTTTCATATTGCCCTCTCAGTCAAAAATCAAAGATTTTTGCCAGCTCTCCCAAAGGGAGAGCCAAGTTTTTTATTCGTGTGGAGTGAGTTTTCGCAAAACTTCCTTAAAGTAGGCCGGCAAATCCGCCATCACCATCACCGGGTGGCCGTCACGGGGGTGAGCAAAGCACAAAACCCCTGCGTGCAGGCACTGACTTGTCTGACCCAGTTCCGGCTTTTTCCGTCCGTAGACCGTATCGCCCAAAATGGGGTGGCCGATATGGGCCATATGGACACGAATCTGGTGGGTACGGCCGGTTTCCAGCCGGCAGCGCACATGGGTATAGCCCCGATAACGGGCAACCACTTCCCAGTGGGTCACGGCAGACTTGCCGTTTCGCTCCGTAACGCACATTTTCTTTCGGTCGGTGGGATGGCGGCCGATGGGGGCATCCACCGTACCGGAATCTTCTTTGAACGAACCGCAGACAATGGCCTCGTAGGTTCTGGCCATCGAATGGTCCTTCAGCTGGGAGGCCAGCACCGTGTGGGCCAAATCGTTCTTGGCAACCGCCAAAAGGCCGGAGGTGTCCTTATCGATCCTATGGACAATGCCGGGGCGAAGCTCCCCGTTGATACCGGAAAGCCGGTCAGCGTGCGTGAACAAAAGGCCGTTGACCAGGGTATCCTCCTGGTGGCCGGCGGCCGGATGGACCACCAAGCCCTTGGGCTTATTGATCACCAAAACATCCTCGTCCTCGTAGACGATCTCCAAGGGAATATCCTTAGGCGCGATGTCCACAGGCTTGGCCTCGGGAACGGTTACAGACACCTCATCGCCAATATTTAATTTGTCGTTTTTCTTGGCAGGCTTGCCGTTTCGGTTTACATAACCTTCCTCGATCAGCCTTTGGACGGCGCTTCGGGTCAACCCCTCTGCCGCCCTTGCCACGAAGGCATCCAGCCGCTCGCCTGCCATATCGGCAATCAAAATCATTTTTTATTATCCTTCCAAAAGCCCTTGTTGAAAAACACCAGATGGACGAGCAGGGCAATACAGCCGCAGGTGATGAAGCAATCGGCCACATTGAAAACAGGAAAACTGATAAAATCCAGCTCAATCATATCTACCACAAAACCAAACCGCACCCGGTCGATCATATTGCCCAGACCACCGCCGTAGATGGCCGCGATGCACCACCACTCTGCCTTGGAAAAGCCAAGAGACTGCTTCTTGTATTCCCAGACGATGCCCACGGTCAGCAGCACAAAGATCACCGCAAAGAGCCATTGCATACCGGCAAAGGACGACCATGCCGCGCCATCGTTAAATGTATGGCTAAAGTGGAAAATCCCCTTGATAGCCGGAATCTCATCGGGCATCGCTGCAACCTGCGCCTCCGTAATATGAAACGCAGCGTTAAATTTCTGAATAGCCTCCTGAGTAATGGTAGAATTCGAACTAAAGATGTATCGAATATTTGTGGCTGTCAGATATTTTGTAATCTGGTCTGCCGCCACGATCAGTGCGGCAAACACCGCCATAAAAATTGCTTGCATAGAAAGGCCCTCCAAAAGGACATATTTTTGTTAGTTTACCATTTTTTTGCCCGGAAGTCAAACCTGCACATACTTTTCTTTATTTGGGAAACAATGCTTGTAAAAGGCGGTGGACAGATGGAAACATTCTCCTTAAAAACAAAGATCATTTCCGGCCCGGGAGCCATCAGCGAACTGAGCCGGCTGGGCTGCTGCAGGGTGCTGCTTGTGGCCGACCCCTATTTTCAAAAAACCGATGTGCCGGACAGGCTGAGGGCGGCAACGAATGCGGATTTTGCATTTTTTTACGATGTAAAGCCCGACCCCTCGGTGACGCTGGCCGCCAAAGGAACGGCGCTGGTGCAGGAGTTTCAGCCGGACACGGTGGTGGCCTTGGGCGGCGGCAGCGCTATGGACTGCGCCAAGGCCATGGTGTACTTTTCCGGGCAAAAAATTCGGTTCGTGGCCATCCCCACCACCTCCGGCTCCGGCTCGGAGGTGACGGACTTTGCCATTTTGACCCACGAGGGTGTGAAGCACCCCCTCGTCGACCCGGCGTTAACCCCCGATGTGGCGATTTTGGACGGGAATTTGCTGAACGCTCTGCCCAAGACCTTAATAGCCGACGCAGGCTACGACATCGTCGCCCACGCGGTGGAGAGTTTTGTGGCCACCGGCGCAGGCGCGATTTCCCGGAGCTTGGCAGGCGATGCCTTTGCCTGCGCGTTCCAATTGCTGCCGGCATCCTTTGCCGGGCAGGTTGCGGTGCGGCAGCAGATTCACGATGCGGCCACCATGGCCGGTATTGCCTTTTCTCAGTCCGGGTTGGGGTTGTGTCACGCCCTCTCTCACGCGCTGGGCGGCCAGCTGCACATTCCCCACGGCAGGCTGAACGCCATTTTGCTGCCGGCTGTGGTAGAAGCCAACGCCTGCGCCAACGACAAATACGCCGCTTTGAGCCGGGCGGCCGGATTGGGCGGCAGCGTGGACACGCTGGCAGTGCGGAACTTGCGGAACGCCCTTTTGCAGCTGCGGAAAGAGCTGCGCCTGCCTCAGACCCTGTCCCAAGCAGGCGTTGACCCCCGGCAGGTGCAGGAACGCTCTGCCGACATTATAAAAGCCGCCCTGGAAGACCCTTGCTGCACCACAAATCCCGTTCGGCCAACCGCCACAATGGTGCAGAAAATTTTACGGCAGGTGACATGATTGGGAACTCTTTTAAGCGTGGGGCTGGATGTGGGAACCACCACCACCCAACTGATTTTGTCGCGCCTTTCCGTTGAGAACAAAGGCGGCGCGTTTTCTGTGCCGGAAATGGTGATTGAAGACCGCGACCTTTTATACCAAAGCCCGGTGATTTTCACCCCCCTTTCTTCGCCCGACCGAGTAGACGGCGAAAAAATCGCCCGATGGGTAGATGAGCAGTATGCCCTGGCCGGGGTTGAGAAATCCCAAGTGGATACCGGCGCGGTGATCATCACCGGCGAGACCTCCCGGAAAGAAAACGCCCGAGAGGTTTTATCGGCCCTGTCCGGCTTTGCCGGGGATTTTGTGGTGGCCACCGCCGGGCCGGACTTGGAAAGTAGCCTCTCTGCCAAAGGGGCAGGCGCAACGGAATTTTCAGCCGCCACAGGCAAATCCGTCCTCCATATGGACATCGGCGGCGGCACAAGTAACCTTTCTTATATCGAAAATGGCAAAA
>JAZOSY010000013.1:0-10723 GCA_045657385.1 Faecousia sp.
GAGATCAACGCTGCTATGAAGGCTGCTGTTACCGAGTCCTACGGCTACACCGAAGACGAGATCGTTTCCTCCGATATTATCGGTATGCGTTTCGGTTCTCTGTTCGATGCAACTCAGACCATGGTCAACAAGCTGCCCGGCGGCATGACTCAGGTTCAGGTTGTTTCCTGGTACGACAACGAGAACTCCTACGTTTCTCAGATGGTTCGCACCATTAAGCACTTCTCCACTCTGCTGTAATTGCTTAACTGAACATAATAAAACTGCCGACCAAACGGTCGGCAGTTTTTTATTGCGTTTTTAATTCAAAATCAGTTTTACAGCACCGTAAACGCCGGCATCGTTGCCAAGGCTTGCCAAGCTGAATTCCAAATCAGCAGCAGCGTGGTAAATATAGCGGCCGATATGGCGCTTGATACCGTCGAGCAGTATCTGACCGGCCTTGCTCACACCGCCACCGATGACGATTCGGCTGGGATTGAGCACACAGCAGATATTGGCAATAAATTCCGCCATATACGCATAGACTTGTTCCAGAACCTCTGTGGCGACAGCGTCCTGATTGGCGGCCGCATCAAACACATCCTTGCAGGTAAGGTTTTCTATGCTCCGCAGGGCAGAATCGCAGGTGCTTTGGGTCAGGTGATCCTTTGCCATACGCACGATGCCGGTAGCAGAGCAATATTGCTCCACGCAACCCCGTTTGCCACAGCCACAGACCCGGGTTTCATTGCGATTTAAAACCATATGGCCAATTTCGCCTGCTGCGCCGGTGGTGCCGTGCAAGGGCTTACCGCCCACGACCATTCCGCCGCCGACACCGGTGCCCAAGGTGATGAACACCATATTGTCACAGCCGTGGCCGCTTCCCTTCCAGCACTCACCAAGGGCAGCAACTGTGGCATCATTACCGGCTTTTACAGGCAGGCCGGTCAGCGTGGACAACACCCTCTGTACATCCGTTCTTTCCCAGCCCAGATTGTCGCAGCCGGCAACAACGCCGTCCTTGTTAACAGACCCGGGTACGCCGATACCGATACCGCGAATCTGCTCGAAAGAGATATTATTTTCCTTTATGTAGGAAAGCACAGATGCGGCAATATCGGGCAAAATTCTCTGGCCTTTATTCTCCGTAACCGTGGGAATCTCCCACTTGGAAAGCATTGTTCCGCTACCGTCAAAATATGCGATTTTTACGGTTGTTCCACCAAGGTCTACGCCGAATCCGTACTGCATAAAAAACCCTCCGTAATTTTTTAATGATTATACACCGTTTCTGCAGAAATTGCCATAGGTAAGCCTTAAAATTATATTAAAAGTAAAATTTTTTCCATGTTATACTTGCGAAATCTGCACTTTTATTGTAACATATTATTAAGCAAATTGCGAAAGGATTGTTAATTTTTATGATTCAAGTAGATATTTCCAATGTTTGGGGCCAACTTTCTCTTCCCGACCTTTTGGCCATTGAAAAAGAGGTATTCGACGCCCACAAAACATTGACAGAAGGAACCGGCGACGGCAACGACTTTTTGGGTTGGCTGGACCTGCCTATTGCAGAGGCAAACGAAGAGATCGAGCGCATTCGCGCTGCTGCAAAGCGCATCCGCGAGAGCTCTGATGTATTCGTGGTGATCGGTATCGGCGGTTCTTACTTAGGCCCCCGCGCTGCCATCGAGCTGATGCAAGGCTGCAACCACAACATCGGCAAGGGCAAGGGTGACCCCCAGATCTTCTTTGCCGGCAACACCCTCTCCACAAGAGGCTGGAACGAGCTGGTCAGATTGCTGGAGGGCAAGGATTTCTCCATCGCCATCGTTTCCAAGTCCGGCACCACCACCGAGCCGGCCATCGCCACCCGCGCATTGCGGTGGCTGCTTGAGCGCAAATACGGCACTGCCGGCGCAAAGGCTCGTACATATGCAATTACTGACCCCGAAAAGGGCGCACTGCGTCAGATGGCTACTGAGGAAGGCTGGGAGAGCTTTGTGATTCCGCCTAATGTTGGCGGACGTTACAGCGTTCTGACCGCGGTGGGTCTGCTGCCTTTGGCAGTTGCCGGCATCGATCCCATGGAAGTGATGCGCGGCGCATACAAAGCAAAGGAAGAATACGATATTCGCTCCTTTGAGAACCCCGTATGGCTGTATGCAGCGATCCGCAATCTGCTGTACAGAAACGGCAAGGCCATTGAAATTCTGGAGTCCTTTGAGCCCGGCTTCCGTATGATGGGTGGCTGGTGGCAGCAGCTGTTCGGTGAATCTGAAGGCAAGGACGGCAAGGGTATCTTCCCTGTTGCCGCTGAGTTTACCGCAGATCTGCACTCTTTGGGGCAGATGATCCAGCAAGGTGAGCGCAACATTTTTGAAACTATGGTGCGTTTTGCGCCTCCGGCACAAACGCTTACGATCGGCAGTGATCTGAAGGATCTGGACGGCCTTAACTATTTGGCCGGCAGAACCCTCAACCATGTGGATGAACAGGCATACCTTGGCACCTTGGCTGCTCATGTGGACGGCGATGTGCCGGTCATCACCATCGATATGGGTGAACTGAACAACGAAAAGCTGGGCGAAATGTTCTACTTCTTCGAGCTGGCTTGCGGTGTTTCCGCATATCTTCTGGGTGTGAACCCCTTCAACCAACCGGGCGTTGAATTCTACAAGCGGAATATGTTCAAACTGCTTGGCAAACCCGGCTATGAATCTTAAAATAGGCGCAGCATCAACTTTACCAAATGCAAAACGGTATAACCGACTTACGGTTATACCGTTTTTATTATCCAAATATATTATCAATTAATTTTTTCAACTGTCGGTTAAAACACATGTCGTGTCCGTATCTTGTTATAGCGTCTTTTCTTGTGTATATTATAACCAGAAACACCGGTGATTCAATTCTTTAGATATGAGGTGAGGATATGCAACTTTACATTGGCGATAACATCAAACGCCTTCGCAGACAAAAAGGCATTACACAAGAAACTCTCGCAGAACGTATGTATGTTTCAACAGCCGCCGTTTCTAAATGGGAAAGGAACGAGACGCTTCCCGATATAAGTATGGTACTTCTGTTAGCGTCCTATTTCGGTGTGTCCACCGACGAACTGCTTGGGCTGGATGCCGCCAAGGCCGAGGAAAGAATCCAAGAAATCATCAATAAACGCGATAAACTGTGCGCACTCGGCAAGGAACAAGAGGCCTTTGACCTAATTGTGCAGGCTTATCAGGAATTCCCCAACGACTGGAGAATTATTGAGGAATATATGTGGAAACTTACCTATGATCCGAATTGCACGGATCCATACGGCGCCGAAGTACACAAGGAGGAACTGTACTGTCTCTGCGAAAGGGTATTGAATGAATGCACGGTAGATCAAGTGCGTTATTCGGCCCTTTCGATTCTCGGGGGCCTATACGGTTTGGATGGTCAGGGTGAGAAGATGATTGAAACTGCTAAGCGATTCCCCGAACTTTATCATACCCAGGGCGAAGAACTGGAGCAGTGTTATGACCGCGGTACGGAGGAATGGCTTGCGCAAGTACGGCTTAACATTGCAACATATGTAGAAACCCTTGTTGTAAAATTCCGTAATATGGCCTATCGTGAAAATAATCTCGACGAGGCGATTCGGATATGTAAAAAGGCAATCTCTTTACTGGAGTTGGTGTTCGACGACGGAGATTACGGCTTCTGTAATTATCATTTGGGGGAATTATATCTTTTTATCGCCCACCGATATGTTCGCACACACAATTTGGATGCGGCTTTTGAAAATTTTGAAAAAGGCCTACAGTACGCAAAGGCGTATGACGATCTTCCCCAAACCTCTACGCACACATCTTTCCTTGTCCGAGGGAATGTATTTGACAGGCGCAATACCAATTCCTCAACTGAGCAAAATGATGTGGCGAGGGAACTGGGATACCTTCTGGAAAGTGATTCATATCAAAAATTAAAAGACACGCCGCAAATGCAGGCAATCATTGAAAAATACAAACCGTTTGCAGGAAAGAAAAAGGATTTTTCGTAATGCACCGCCGCCCCGCGCGGGGCGGGGCGGCGCTTTTATGGACACAAAAGACTATCTATTGTTTTTTAGTTTTTCTTTCAGATCGTTTATACTTTCTTGAAATTGTTCACGCCAACCATCCCATCTAGAAGATGCTTCTAATATTTCCAGCACACCAAGCGCTTTTTCGTATTCCCTTAATGCTTTTTTAAGATCACCTTTTTCTATATGACATTCTGCAATTCTATCTTTCATAAGCATTAAAATGTGTAAGGCCTGTCTCTCTTCTTTGCATGCGGAATTCCATTTTTCTTCTCCCGTCAAAACACAGGCTTTTTCGCTTAGCCTTGAGAAGTATATTTCAGGTATTTGATCCAGTGTTTTTCTCGCACTTTCATAATCGTTTTTAACTTTATAAGCATAAGCCATGAATCGATAAGCGTCATATTTGATTGCCTCGTCTTTTGTGATATCAATAACTTTTGATGCGATTGTCAACACATCGTCAGGATTCTTGCCGTAATCCGTGACATAAAGTAGATTCATCAGCAAAATATCGTTATCAGGATATTGTTTCAAACCTTCATTTAAAACTTGTTGTGCTTTTCCCCAATCAGAATCGCGATATTTCCAACTTTCTTTGGCGATAGAAAGTGCTTTTTTCTCAATATCTTTTAAATGGAAATCAAACAATACATCCATAGATACACCAAAATAACTTGCCAAAGAGGGAGCAAGTGTGATATCGGGCAATGCTATGTTATTTTCCCATTTGCTAACCGCCTGAAAAGAAACACCTATGCTATCAGCAAGTTGTTCTTGCGTAACACCACGTTGCTTTCTCAGTTCTTTAATTTTATTTCCAATATTCATAATCATACCTCCAAATGATTAAGGCGGCGCCTGCCTTGTGCTTATATTATATCATTGCAATCTTCTGCTACCAATAACATCTTGAACGAGTTTTTTCAACTACAGGTTGAAAAACCGCATCACCAATGAAGATGATGCGGTTTGCTGCATTATGGTAGACTTCCGAAATTCGGGAGTCTATTTTATTTTTATAATTGTTGCCAGAGCCAAGGAAGCTGGGCCTCAAAATTACCGCCGAAGGGCGTGGTTTCGGGGGTATTATCCAGTACCCGTTCCACAAAGTTTGCGGCCAATTCCGCTGCTTCCATAGGGTCGCGGCCCAGCACATACGCGCCGGCAAATACCGCGCTGAACATATCGCCTGTGCCGTGCTGGCGGTTTAATCGCCGGGTGGCTTTATAGGAGAACATTCCCTCCTCTTTGTGGATACCGGCAAAGCCGGTGCAATCCGGCGATGGGGTCGTTCCTGTAATCACAACGGTTTTTGTTTTGATCTTGCACAAACGCTCCAGCATCATACGCAAATACTGTCCGTCGGTCTGCTCCTGATAAGGAACGCCGGTGAGCATCGCTGCCTCCGTCACATTGGGGATCAGCACTTCTGCCATAGAGGACAGATCACGCAGCGCTTCCACATGGTCCTGGGTGATGCCGCTGTAAAGCTTGCCGTGGTCTGCCATTGCCGGGTCCAGAATCACCGGGCAATCAAAGGTTTCCATCACCTGTAAAACCGCCTCGGCTTGCTCGGGGTTGGCCAAATAACCAACCAAAATGGCGTCAAAAGACGTGCCGATTTTCTGCCAGTGCTCGCAAATAGGGCCAATATCATCGGTCAAGCTGCGGATATGGGGTTCGGGGAATCCCGTATGGGTGGAAAGCACCGCCGTGGGCAACACACTGCAGGAAATCCCCATTGCCGAAAGGATCGGCAGGGCCACCGTCAAGCTGCACCTACCCACGCAGGACAAGTCCTGAATGGTGAGAATTCGTTTCATTGTTTACTCCTGTCCTGCACGCTTTTTCATCAGTTCACGCATACGCTGGCTGTGGTCCAATGTGCGCTTGCGGATACGCAGGCTCTTGGGCGTACATTCCAAAATTTCGTCGTCTGCCAAGAACTCCAGGCACTGCTCCAGAGAGTAGTTTCTGGGGGTTACAAGGCGCAGGGCTTCGTCGGAGCCGGAGGCGCGCATATTGGTCAACTGCTTTTTCTTGCAGACATTGACTGTCATATCCTCGTTACGGCTGCAGATACCCACCACCATACCGGCATAAACCGGTGTGCCGGGGCCAATGAACAGAGCGCCACGCTCCTGTGCGGCATGCAGGCCGTAGGTGACAGCTTCACCTGTTTCAAAGGAGATGAGAGAGCCGGTCAGACGGCGCTCTACCTCACCCTTCATAGGTGCGTAACTATCCAGCACGGAGGACATAATGCCCTCGCCTCTTGTATCGGACAAAAACTCATTCCGGTAGCCGAACAGGCCACGGGAGGGAACCAAAAATTCCAAACGGAAACGGGCGCCCATAGGGGTCATGGACAGCAAATCGCCTTTTCTGCGACCCATTTTTTCGATCACGGTACCCATACATTCTTCCGGCACATCCGCCACCATACGCTCGATGGGCTCGCAGAGCTTGCCGTCAATGGTCTTGGTCAGCACACGGGGTGTGGAAACGGAGAATTCATAGCCCTCCCGGCGCATAGTCTCCATCAAAATGGACAGGTGCATTTCGCCACGGCCGGCCACATTGAAGGCATCACTTCCCTGCTCACTGACATGCAAAGATACATCCTTCAGCAGTTCTTTCTCCAAACGGTCACGGAGATTCCGGGAGGTGACAAACTTGCCCTCTCTGCCGGCAAAGGGAGAATCATTGACCGCAAAGGTCATTTCGATGGTGGGGTCGCTGATCTTCACAAAGGGCAGAGGCTCGATGGCATCGGGGGCGCAGAGGGTTCTGCCGATGGTAATATCCGCCATACCGGAAAGCGCCACGATTTCACCTGCGGAGGCTTCCTGCACGGGGGATTTGCCCAGGCCGTCATAGGTATAAAGCGCAACCACTTTGCCCTTTTGCTTGATCTCTTCGTTGTGGTAGTCACAGATAGTCACTTCCTGATTGACCTTGATGGTGCCACGCTCCACACGGCCCACGGCAATTCTGCCCACATACTCGTTATAGTCGATAGCAGAAACCAGCAGCTGCAAGGGTGCATCCTTATCGCCCTGAGGCGCAGGCACGTAGTTGACGATGGTTTCGAACAGAGGAACCAAGTCTGTGCCTGCCTCATCCGGGCCATAGCTGGCGGTTCCCTGACGGCCGGAGCAGAAAACGGTGGGAGAATTGAACTGCTCATCGGTTGCATCCAGTTCCAGAAGCAGTTCCAAAACCTCGTCCATTACCTCGTGGATCCGGGCATCGGGCTTGTCCACCTTATTCACAGCAACAATGACCTTATGGCCCAGTTCCAAGGCCTTGCTCAGCACAAAACGGGTCTGAGGCATAGGGCCTTCCGCTGCGTCAACCAGCAAAATAACACCGTTGACCATTTTCAGAATACGCTCCACCTCGCCGCCGAAGTCTGCGTGGCCGGGGGTGTCCACGATGTTGATCTTATAATCCTTATACTGGACGGAGGTGTTCTTGGCCAAAATGGTGATGCCGCGCTCCCGTTCCAGATCGCCGGAGTCCATGACCCGATCCTGGGTCACCTGGTTTTCCCGGTAAATGCCGCCCTGCTTTAGCATCTCATCGACCAAGGTGGTTTTGCCGTGGTCAACGTGGGCGATAATGGCTATATTGCGAATCTTTTCCTGTACTGCCATACTTGTGGCTCCTTTTCATAGGGCATTCTAAAATCGCCCTGTTTTCCTAATTTTACAATATAGCACTTTCTTCTAAAAAAAGCAATGTTGTTTACAAAAAATTCGGCTTTCTTTCTGCTTATGCACTCTTGAAAACGATCGTTCGGTGTGATATGATATAAAACACAACTTTATACATTTCTATGATGAAAGAAAAATTACTTTATAGGAGGAACACACAATGGCCTATTATTATCCGGAACCCAGCCACACTTTCAGCGAATATCTGCTGATCCCCGGCTACACTTCCGAAAACTGCATTCCCAGCAACGTGTCTCTGCGCACCCCCCTCACCAAGTACCGCAAGGGCGTGGAAGAGCCGGCAATCAGCCTGAATATTCCTATGACTTCCGCTATTATGCAGTCCGTTTCCAATGATACTTTGGCCATTGCTTTGGCAAAAGAGGGCGGTCTGAGTTTCATTTTCGGCTCCCAGTCCATTGAGTCCCAGGCGGCTATGGTTGCTAAGGTCAAGGGCTACAAGGCAGGCTTTGTTGTCTCCGCCTCCAACCTGACTCCCGATGCCACTTTAGCAGACGTTTTGGCGCTGAAAGAGCGCAACGGTTTCTCCACCGTGGCCATCACCGATGACGGCACTGCTACCGGCAAGCTGCTGGGCATTGTTACCGGCCGTGATTACCGCGTATCCCGTATGGATATTGCCGAAAAGGTATCCACCTTTATGACTCCCCGTGAAAACCTGATTGTTGCTCCTGCAGAAACCACTTTGAAGGAAGCCAACGACATTATCTGGGAGAACAAACTGAACAGTCTGCCTGTTGTGGACAAAGACGACCATCTGATGTATTTTGTCTTCCGTAAGGACTACGCCACTCATAAGGCCAATCCTCAGGAGCTGCTGGACAGCAAGAAGCGCTATCTGGTAGGTGCAGGCATCAACACCCGTGACTACGCCGAGCGTGTTCCTGCCCTGCTGGCAGCCGGCGCTGACTGCCTGTGTATCGACTCCTCCGAGGGTTACTCCTGCTGGCAGGCTAACACCATCAAGTGGGTTCGTGACAACTACGGCGACGATGTGAAGATCGGCGCAGGTAACGTGGTTGACAGAGATGGCTTTATGTTCCTGGCTAAGGCCGGCGCTGACTTCGTTAAGGTCGGCATCGGCGGCGGTTCTATCTGCATCACCCGTGAGACCAAGGGCATCGGCCGTGGTCAGGCTACCGCTCTGATCGAGGTTGCTGCAGCCCGTGATGAGTACTTTGCTGAGACCGGCATTTATGTGCCTATCTGCTCTGACGGCGGTATCGTTCACGATTACCATATGACTTTGGCTCTGGCTATGGGCGCTGACTTCCTGATGGTGGGCCGCTACTTTGCTCGTTTCGACGAATCTCCCACTCCTAAGGTGCTGGTCAACGGCTCTTACATGAAGGAGTACTGGGGCGAAGGCTCTAACCGTGCCCGCAACTGGCAGCGCTACGACTTGGGTGGCAACACCAAGCTGACCTTTGAGGAGGGCGTTGACTCCTATGTTACTTACGCAGGTACCCTCCACGACAACGTGGAAGCTTCCCTGTACAAGGTCAAGTCTACCATGTGCAACTGCGGCGAGCTGACCATTCCCGATCTGCAGAAGAACGCCAAGATGACTTTGGTTTCTTCCGTTTCCATCGTAGAGGGCGGCTACCACGATGTTACCCTGCGTTCTACCTCTACTTCCAAGTAATTTTGAATATCGGCATAAAATGGCAACTGTACAGTTGCCATTTTTGCCATACAAACCCCTATGAAGGAGTATCGTTTTGGAAAATTATTTTCAAATGAATTTAACTCTGCAGCAGGTAAATGCCATTTCCAATCTGGGTCTTGCCCACATTGGTGACGGCGTCTATGAGCTGATGTGCCGGGCTCATCTGTGTGCTTCCGGCGAGCAGACGGTTTTGAAGCTTCATAAAGACACCGTCAAGCTTGTGAAAGCACCTACGCAGGCGGCATTTGCAGACAAGCTGAAGCCGTTTTTATCAGAGGAGGAAATGGATTTCTTCCGCCGGGGCAAGAATGCGCACACCCATGCATCTCCCAAGTCCGCCACCCGGGCCGAATATGCCAAGGCCACCGGCTTGGAGGCTCTGTTCGGCGCGCTTTATCTGCTTGGCCGGACGGACCGCCTGAACGAGCTGTTTGGCATTCTGATGAAAGAGGACGAGTAAATGGCTTTTGATGCGTTTGTTTTGACCGCAGTCTTATCAGAGATCCGGGATAATTTAATAGGCGCGCGAATCGAAAAGATCCATCAGCCCGGCAGGGACACAGTGCTTTTGCACCTGAAAAGTCCCACAGCGCGGCAGAAGCTGCTTTTTGGTATGAATCCCACCGCACCGCGGCTGCATCTGACCGCTTCGAACCCCGAAAATCCCGCTGAGCCGCCTATGTTTTGTATGCTGCTGCGTAAGCATTTGATGGGTGCACGGCTGGCCGGTGTTTCTCAGCCTCCTATGGAGCGATGCGCCACATTTACCTTTGACTGCATTGACGAAATGGGCGATGCGGTACAAAAGAAATTGGTTGCGGAGCTGATGGGCAGAACCTGTAATTTGTACCTTTTGGGCGCGGATAATCGAATCATCGACTGCCTGCGGCGGATCGGTTTGGACGAGACCGCCAAACGGCCGGCCCTGCCCGGTATGTACTATCAGATGCCCGATCCGATTGAAAAGAAAAATCCCATAGATTTTACCGATTTTGAAAGCATGTTGACCGGTGATGGCGCGGATATTTTGGCAGAGCGGCTGATGGATTTCTTTGGCGGTCTGTCCCCTCTTGTCTGCCGGGAAGCGGCTTTGTTTGCCACGGGCGATGTGGATGCCCGGGTGGAAAATTTGCCTGTTTCCGCTGTTTCTGAGAAGCTGACTTTGTTCTTCAATGAGCATATCCATCACCCTGCGCCCTATCTGTATACTACACCTGATGGCACGCCCAAGCAATTCGCATTTTGCCCCATTCGGCA
>JAZOSY010000014.1:0-10583 GCA_045657385.1 Faecousia sp.
GGCAGATTTGAAAATTATAAATGCAACGCGGATGAGCGTTGCCGGCGAGGTCTTGACCGAGCCGAACCTTAATTTTGTCCTCTGCTTACCAGCAGGGGACAAAATGCAAACAAATCTGGCCGGTACCTTGCGCTCTTATCACAAATATGCTATACTCTAACAAAGGGGTGAATGATATGAAATTATTTGAATGTTTCAAAGCAAATAAAGAACTTCTGCTGAAAACAAAGTACATAAAGGCTTATTCCGTCAAGTGTAACGATAAGGAATATACAATCATTCTCGCAAGAAGAATTGCCAACAAACGGACAATCATTTATTTCGTAGATAGCACCATTTATTGGAAACAAAGACCTCGTTTTTTAAATCGCACCGGCTATCTTGGTGAGAGAATTGCCATTTGCAAATTTGACACCCAAAACATCGCGAACACCTTATTTGTCGTCAGGGGAACACCCTTTGCCGACGAAGGTTTGGATAACGGTATTTTCAGAAGCACGAAGAAATACGACGAGAAATTTGTCAATTGTATGACATATAAGAAATTCAAGGATATGTAAATACAGCCCCCGTTCTTGAATGAGAACGGGGGCTTTATTGTTTCACCTTGCTTTTTCAGCCTTTCATGCTATAATGACAAAAAGCGGAAACCCCTATTATTTTTTAGGAGGCATTCTTATGAGCGATTTTTCCAATCTCGATACCAATTTTAAGGTAGAAACCAAAATCAAAGAAGAGGGTATTTGCTTTCACAATGTAAGAGAGGAACCCTTCAAAATTTACGGTGTGTTCTATGATAACGGCCGTTTCAGAAGAATCCCCACAGAGGTGGCCAAAACCGTAAACGAAACGGTGCTGGCTCTGCACGCCCATACGGCCGGCGGCCGCGTCCGTTTTAAGACAGACAGTTCCTATATTGCCATTCATGCCAAAATGTCCGGCATCGTGAAAATGGAGCATATTCCCTTAACCGGCTCCGGCGGATTTGATATGTATATGGGTCACGGCCCGGAGCGTTATATCAAAACCTTCGTGCCGCCTTACACGATGACCGATGGCTACGAATCTATTTTCCGCTGCGGCAGTTCCGCAATGCGGGAAGTAACCATCAATTTTCCCACATACAGCGCAGTTGAGGAATTGTATATCGGCCTGCAAGAAGGTGCGACCATTCTGCCGCCCAGAGATTACACAATCGAAAAACCTATTGTCTATTACGGATCTTCCATCACGCAGGGAGGCTGCGCATCCCGTCCCGGAAACACCTATCAGAGCGTGATTACCCGTCGGTTGGACGCTGACCATATCAACCTTGGCTTCTCCGGAAGCGCCCGTGGCGAGACCACAATGGCAGAGCATATTGCCGGCTTGGAAATGTCTGCATTCGTTTACGACTATGACCATAACGCGCCCAGCTTGGAGCATTTGCAGAAGACCCACGAGCCTTTCTTCAAGATCATCCGACAGGCTCACCCGGATATTCCTATCGTGATTATGACAAGACCGGAGTACAAGCTGCCTGAGTCGGATCCCCGTCTGCAGACCATCAAGAAGACCTACGAAAACGCAGTTGCCGCCGGTGATCAGAATGTCTATTATTTAGATGGTACAGCCCTGATGGAAATGGCCGGTTACGATGGCACAGTAGACGGCTGCCACGCAAACGACCTGGGCTTCCGCGCTATGGCAAAGGCTGTTGGCGATGTACTGGAAAAGGCCTTGAAGTAAAATAACGAAACCTAAAAGAACGGAGTGAAAACTCCGTTTCTTTTGCGCGAATGACACAGATGCGACCAGTGCTAAAATAGTTTGTGCGGAATGATGATATTTGCTTATTTTCGGCTTGCTTTTCTACGGGAAATCTGCTAAAATATCGTGTAGCATATCATGAAAGGATTGAATATAGAAATGAAACGCATTTTGCTTTTGATTTTGGCGCTTTGCCTTGTGCTGAGTTGCTTTGTTGGCTGCAAGAAGGATAACCTGCCTGCAGATGAAACCAGTAATTCCAGCATTGAAAATACGGAAGAAAGCAGCGAAAATACTACAGATGACAGCAGTCAGGAAATCCCGGAAGATGACACTGAGGATACCAAAGAAGAGGAAGAAGTGTTTCCCTATCAGCATCCTCTGACCGGTGAACCCTTGAAGGAGCCCTGGTCCGGTCAAATTGTTGCTGTTATGACCAACAACATTGAGAAGTCTATGCCTCAGCACGGTCTTAGCCAGGCTGACATCGTTTACGAAATGGAAGAAGAGGGTAGCATCACTCGTAACATGGCCCTGTTCTCCGATGTTTCCAAAGTTGGACCCATCGGCTCTATCCGTAGCGCAAGAACTTATTTTGTCAGTGTTGCTGAAGCGTTCGACGCATACTTGGTTCACTGTGGCACCAGCAAATATGCAAGTGGCGGCAAATATGATCAGACCGGTCATAAAGTTTCCGATTGGAAGGATTTGGACCAGTTCTACAATGGCAAGTACTTCTACCGCGATCAGGACCGTCTGAATGCCAGCTACGGTTGGGAGCACACTTTGTTCACCTCCGGTGAAAAACTGGCAGAGGCCTTGGAAGGTAAGGCACAGAGCATTCCTACCGATGAGGAAAATATGAACTTCGGCCTCCAGTTTGCCCAGGATGTTGTCTTGGGTGGCGAAAAGGCAGAGAACATTACCATCACCTTTAAGGGCACCAGAAAGACTGGTTTTGTTTACGATCCTGCAACCAAGCTGTATAAGAGAATTCAGCACGGTAAGGACAGCATCGATGGCAATACCGATTCTCCGGTGTACTTCAAGAACGTGATCGCTATCTACACCAAACAGTGGGGCGTGAGCGGCAGTACACACCAGTTCTATAATACCATCGGTGAGGGCGATGGCTATGCCGCCATTAACGGTGAGATTGTCCCCATTAAGTGGCACCGTGAGGATGTTTACAGTCCCTATACCTACACCCTGGAAGACGGTTCTCCCTTGGTTCTGAATGTGGGTACTACTTATGTCGCATTTGCAGGTGCTAAGTATCCTATTTCCTATCAGTAATATATAAGGAACAACAAATAAAGAGCGTGTTGCTTTGGCAACACGCTCTTTTGTTTATTTAGGGGAAAGGTCCACATTTCTGCGCAGAATGCTCATTGCCGGAACAGGCTTTGGCAACTGCAGATAGAACTGCATCTGGGGTGTTCTTGGTTCGTCCAGAGGCTCGTTTTCAATGGTTTTCATTTCCAATACAGTGAACTCGAAGGGTCGCATATCAGGGCCCACGGCCTCTAAGCTGTCGCCAACAGCAAATTTGTTTCGCAGGCTACAAAGCGCCAAGCCATTCTCGTCACACTGCTCCACAATGGCGCAAACCTGCCACTGACGGATGTATCGTGAGTGTTCCGTGTATTGACCGGGATAGCCGTAGTAGAAACCGGTGGAGTAGTACCGATGGCTGACATGCTCTACCTCGTCACGCCAAACAGGGTCGATTCCCCGGCCTGCAACCACATCGTCAATGGCGTGTCGATAAGCGCCGGTCACAACAGCTGCATAGTAAGCAGATTTGGCACGACCTTCAATTTTGATGCAATCAATACCGGCGTCGATCAGATCCTTCAGATGATCGATGGTGCACATATCCCGGGAATTCATAATGTACGTGCCTTTTTCGTCCTCGAATACAGGGAAGTATTCGCCGGGCCGCTTTTCTTCCATTAAGGCGTATTGATAGCGGCAAGGCTGAGCGCAGGCACCCCGGTTGGAGTCCCGCCCGGTCATATAGTTGCTGAGCAGGCATCTGCCGGAATAACTGACACACATAGCGCCATGGCCAAATGTTTCAATCTCTAGGTCTTTGTCGGTCTTTTCCCGAATGGTGCGGATTTCGTCCAAACTCAACTCGCGTGCGAGCACAACTCGTTTAGCACCCAAATCATACCAAGCCTGCGCACATTCATAGTTGGCGATGGATTGCTGTGTAGAGATATGCCGTTCACATTTTGGCGCATATTTACCGGCCATGGTAAATGCTCCCAAATCTGCAACAATCAGTGCATCTACGCCGGCATCCTGCAATTGCTCCAAGTAGGGAGGCAGAGTCGCAATTTCCTCGTTTCGCGGCATGGTGTTTACGGTAACGTGCGCCTTAACGCCGTGGCTGTGGGCAAACTCCACAGCCTTTGGCAGCTCCTCCGGGGTAAAATTACCTGCAAAGGAACGCATACCAAAATCCGTACCGGCCAGATATACCGCATCTGCGCCGTAAAGAACGGCCATTTTCAGCCGCTCCATATCGCCGGCAGGACTAAGCAGTTCTAATTTTGCCATCAGCCGCCCACCTTTGCGATGTTGTCCAAATGCTCGGCATAAGTTGTGGCAAAGCGGTGTTCACCCAGCTCTTGGTCAAACACAAAATAATAATAGTTGGTTTCGTTGGGCTCCAGAGCAGCGTACAAAGAGTGTACGTCCATATTACAGATGGGGCCGGGAGGGAAGCCTGTGTTCTTTCTGGTGTTATACGGACTGTCCACATCCAGATGGGATTGGGTCAGTTCTTCCACTTCGCCGAAGTAATCGCCGATGGCGTAGTAAACGGTGGCGTCAGAGCCCATAGACATATGGTCCGGGTGGGTCAATCTGTTGTAGAAGGCAGATGCGATGTCGTAGCATTCGCTGATAGAGGCAGCCTCTTTTTGAATCACGGAGGCCAGCGTTACCACTTGGTGAAGTGTCAGCGGATGCTCATTTGCGTAATTGCCCATACCGTTGCTCTTGAGCATATTGGCATAGGTAACTTGCATAGCTTCAAAGTCATCCTTCATAATGTTGGTGAAACGGGAGTCAAACTCGTTTAGGAACTTCTCTAAAACGCGACGGGGCTCGTCATTGGTGTAGAACCGATAGGTATCGGGTGCCAAATAACCCTCAAGGCAATACTTACTGCCTCTGGAGACCCCTTCCAGGAACCAATACTCGGCCAGCTCACCGTTTGCGGCGTATTCTTCCAATGCGGCAACCGTACAAACATTGTTTTCTTCCAGCAGCTTAAATATTTGTGCACAGTTTGCACCGTCGGGGAACATAATGTCCACGGTTTCTCTGGAATCAAAGGAGACCATCGCGTTAATCATTGCGTTATAGTCGAAGTGGGAGTACAAGGCAAACGTACCGGGGGTGATATTGTCATCCTTTCCGGTAACTTCAGCAAAGAATTTGAACAGACCGGGGTAGCGAATCAAATTGGCTTGGGCCAATTTGTTGGAAATGGATTCAATGTCGTCATCTTCCGTAATGGTGATGGTAACCTTCTGGGATTCCTTGCCAAAAGCCATAACTTCAGCACAACAAATCCACAGAATACGGCCCATAGATACGCCAATTGCCACAATCAAAACCAGCCAAATGGCTGTAGAAATAACGCGAGGAATACCAAAAATACCTTCGCGATTCTTCTTTTTGGGTCGGCCCTTGGGGGGTGCTGTTTCTACAGGAGGAGCAACCAACTCTTCTTCCGGCTCGATGATTTCCGGTTCTTCCGGTTCTTCCGGGGTTTCCGGCGGTAAATCCTCAGGAATATCCTGCGGAATAACCAAAGTGGCGTCGTTAGCAGGCGTGGTTGCCTTTTCTCCTTCTTCTGCTAGAATTTCAGCAACCTTTTCATCGGTGGATTTGGTGTGGAGCATAGGCATAGAATTGTCGTATTTGATTTCTGCCATAATCATTTCCAGTTCCAAATCGCTACCGGGTGTTACAATTTCAGAAATGGAGGGCTGTTCGTTTTCCGGAATTTGTTCGGGCAATTTGTCCGACTGAAACAGCGTTTCCAGCCAATCAGCTTCTTCTGAACTCAGGGCCTTTTTCGCTTCCTGAGCGGCCGGCTGCAGACGGCTGTCCTTGTTTTCGTTTTTGTTGTCCATAGTTAGCCTCCTGTCAGCGGATCACAAATTGCTCTGCGATCGCTTTCGCAGTTTCAGGTCCTCTCAGCGCTTCGATCAGCGCAAGACCAAAGGGGACAGCGCAGCCGGCAGAGGTGCCGGTGATCACATTGCCATCCCGAACGCTGGCTTGACCTGCCATAACCTTTGCCTGTCCCATCTGTGCTTCACAGCCGGGGTAGCAGGTAACATTCTTGCCATCAGTGATCTTAAGATCAGCCAAAATAGTAGGGCCTGCGCAAATGGCAGCCATAAACTTGCCGTTTTCCGCAGCAAAAGCAATGGCATCCATAGCAGCCTTGCTGGCCCGAATAGATGCAACGCCGCCAAGACCGCCGGGTATGACAAGCATTTGCAAATTCGTCAGATCCAATTCATCCAGTGTAATATCGGCCTGAACACCGATGCCGTGACCGCCGAAAACGGTTTTTCCATTCACTCCAACGCTCAGCACCTCGATGCCAGCCCGACGGAGCAAATCAATGGGAGTCAAGGCCTCGGTTTCTTCAAAACCGGTGCCCAGCAATACGTATACCATAATTTAACCCTCCAAGCATGCCGTAACATGGCGGTAAATTTCCTCGTGAATATCCTCAATGGTGCGCATAGCGCCGTCCTGCACACAATTGATTACTGTCCAGCCGTAGTAGGCGGCAGCGGCGCGGCCGCACTCCCGACAGGTTGCCAGATACTGCAGATCCTGCTCGTGAATATCGGCGGTGGTGTTGGTGTCCGACTCCCGACGGCGCATCATCTTTTCCGTAAAGTCCGTGGGAACGTCCAGATAGATCACCAAATCAGGCTTGGGAAGGCCCATTTTTGCATATTCAAAATCGTAAAGCCAATGCAAATAGGCTTCGCGCTTATCAAGTGGCTCCTTGGATGCCTGATGCACCGCGTTGGAGGTGGTGTAGCGGTCGGAAAGCACAAGGCCGCCCTCTTCATACCATTTGCCCCAATCCATCTTGTAAGAGGCGTAGCGATCCACCGCATAGAAAGAAGATGCGGCATATGCGTTCACATCTGTAGGCTTGTTGCCAAACTGGCCGCCCAAATACATACGGATCAGCGCAGAGCTTTCCTCGGAATAGCGGGGGAAGACCAGGTGCTTAAATGCCACCTTATCCTGCTCCAGATGCGCAGACAGCTTTGCGAATTGTGTGGACTTGCCGGAGCCGTCAGTACCTTCAATTACAATCAGTTTGCCCATATTTGCAAACTCCTTTGCTATTATTTGTTGCGGATATAAATTCTCACTATAAATATAACACAAACCCCACCGTTTGTCCACAGTTACCCCGAGATAATCTGTATTTTTCCCGGGGCATTTTGAAAAGGTTGCAAATTGCTGAAAAAACTGATATTATTAGGGAAAAGCTTTTAACAAGGATGTATGTAAAAATGGAAGTCAGTAACATTACATTTCGGGATCTTGGCTTGTCGGAGGCAATGCTTAAGGCCCTTGAGAAAAAAGGCTACGGCTATCCTACAACCATTCAAGCTCAGGCGATCCCTGAGTTTATGCAGTGGAAGGATGTCATTGCCAAAGCACCCACCGGAACGGGCAAGACCTTTGCCTTCGGCATTCCGATGATCGAGCATGTGGATGTAAATTGTCAGGAGGTGCAAAACCTGATTTTGGCACCCACCCGTGAATTGGCCATTCAGATCGGCGACGAGCTGAGGAGCCTGCTTGCCTATTATCAGGGCATTCGCGTGGCAGTACTGTACGGCGGCGCCGGCATCGTGGGACAGGCCAAGCAATTGGAAAAGAAACCCCAAATTGTGGTTGCCACCCCCGGCAGACTTATGGACCATTATAACCGCAAGAACATCCGCCTTGACAAGATCCAGACCGTGGTGCTGGACGAGGCGGACAGAATGCTGGATATGGGCTTTTTCAAGGATGTGACCAAGATCATCGAAAAGGTGAAAAACCGTAAGAATCTGGGCCTATTTTCTGCAACCATCTCCCAAGAGGTCATGACAGTTTCCTGGATGTACCAGCGCGACGAGGTGGAAATTACCGTCGAGCCCAAGTCCGAAGACCGCCCCGACATTGATCAGTATTCCATTTCCGCAACGCCCTTCGAGAAGGCGGAGGTTGCCTTGCGCCTGATCCGCACCCAAGGCTATGAGCGCGTGATGATCTTCTGCAATACAAAGCATATGTGCCAGCGCTTAAGCGATGAGTTCAGCCGAGCCGGCGCAGATTGCGATTGCATCCACGGCGATATTCGCCAAAGCCAACGGGAAAAGACTATGCAAAAGTACCGCGACGGCAAGCTTTCCATCCTGATCGCAACAGATGTTGCCTCCCGTGGCATCGATGTGGACGATGTGGATTGCGTTATCAACTACGACATTCCCGAAGAGAACGAGTACTATGTCCACCGCATCGGCAGAACCGGCCGTGCCAAGCGTAAGGGTGTGGCATGGTCTTTGGTCAGTAACCTTTTGGAGAAGGCAAAGCTGGATGAAATTGCCAAATTCTCTCAGTATACCATCCGTCCCATGCTTCTGGGAGCTGACGGCAGCCTGACCGAGCAGGTCGTGGCGGCGCCTGTGGTAAAGAAGCGTTTTCGATGAACGCCAAGGAGCAGGGCTTCCTGCTGCTGACCTGTCAGTTGGGAGACCCTGAGCGTAAGCCCTTGAGCGTTGCCCAGTTCAGAACCCTTGCAAGGCGTATGCAGGCGGCGGAAAGACCTACAGAAGCCCGGGAACTGACGGGGGAAGACTTAATTGCCCTAGGATATAGCCGCCCTATGGCAGACAGGATCGTTGATTTGCTGAATGACGGCTTTATATTGGACAAATACCTGTCCCGGGGCAAAAAACAGGATTGCTTCCCCATTAGCCGTATCAGCCAGGAGTATCCCCACGCCGTCCATCAGCGCCTTGGTCTGGATGCCCCCGGTTGCCTGTGGGCGAAGGGCGATGTGGCTTTGCTGGAAACGGAAAAAATCGCATTGGTAGGCAGCCGCGAGCTGGCTGAGGCGAATGAAAAATTTGCAGAACAGGTGGGCGTTGAAGCTGCTCGTCAAGGATTTACCTTGGTCTCCGGTAATGCCCGAGGTGCAGACCGCGTGGCCCAGCAAGCTTGTTTGGAAAACGGCGGCAATGTGATCAGCGTCGTAGCCGACGAACTGTGCAATTGCCCCGGACAGAAAAATGTCCTATACCTTTCCGAGGAGGGGTTCGACCTGCCTTTTTCCGCAATGCGCGCGCTAAGCCGCAATCGGGTGATCCACGCGCTAGCCAGCCGAACCTTTGTGGCCCAATCGAGCTTGGGGGAGGGCGGCACTTGGAGTGGAACAACAAAGAACCTGCAAAAGCTCTGGAGTCCTGTGTTCTGCTTTGATGACGGAAGCGCCGCAGCCACCGAGCTGGCGCAAATGGGCGCAGCACTTGTTAAGCCTGAGCAATTATCTGACATCTTTGCATTGTGTGCGGATGTAAAATCCTTCTTAGATTAAAACGAAAACCGCAGGCGTTTGCCTGCGGATTTTTGGCGCGAATGAGATGGTTATGTCGATATTCAGCTACCCCTAAAAATCTTCAAAATGGATATTGACTTTAGTGCGTTAAAGTGGTAGTATAGTGAAGTACTCTTAAAAACGAGGTGCTAACTATGCATAAGCTTCATTGTGAATCCGTAGATAGATTATTTAAATCCATTCTGAGTTTACAAACGATAGAAGATTGTTACGCATATTTTGAGGATCTTTGCACCATTAAGGAGATTCAAGATATGTCCCAGCGGTTGGATACCGCCATTTTGCTTTCCAAGGGTATCAGCTATCAAAAAATTGCTGAGCAGGTGGAAGTCAGCAGCGCCACCATCGGCCGCGTGAGTAAGTGCCTGAATTACGGCGCAGGCGGCTATCAAAAAGTGATCGAACAACTTTCGGCAGCGGAGGAAATGTAATGGATCTGTCTCTTAGTTTTCAGGAAAAAGTAATTTTCGGCTTGCGTGCGCTTTACCGCAGCTATGGTTATGCCCAGTACAAAATGAGCAAGTTCGAAGAATATGACCTTTATGCGAAAAACAAGGATTTTTTGATTTCTGACAGCGTAATCACCTTTACCGACACCAACGGCAAGCTGATGGCGCTGAAGCCGGATGTCACCCTTTCTATTATCAAGAATATGAGCAGCCGTGACGGTGAACTGCACAAGCTGTTCTATAACGAAAATGTCTACCGCATTTCCAAGGGCAACCAAAGCTATAAGGAAATTATGCAGGTTGGCTTGGAGTGCATCGGTGATGTGGGCAATGCAGACATTTTGCAGGTGCTGATTCTTGCGGCGAAAAGCCTGCAAAGCATTTCTCAGAATTGCGTTTTGAATATCACCAATTTGGATTTGTTGACCCAAGTGTTAGCAGGTTTGGACAAAACCGACGAACTGCTGACCTGCGTAGCAGAGAAAAACGAAGACGGCTTGAAGAAGCTGGAGCTTCCTGAACAGGTGCTGACCGTGCTTACCGCCCTGATTCGGGCTTGCGGCCCTGCGCAGGAGGTTCTTCCTGGTTTGATTGCTGACCTGAAAGGTTTGTGTGATGTATCCTCGCTGGAAGCCTTGGCTCAGATGGTCGGCGCGGTAGAAGAAAAAGAAATCCGGGATATGCTTCAGGTGGACTTCTCCGTGGTCAGCGAT
>JAZOSY010000015.1:0-6735 GCA_045657385.1 Faecousia sp.
CATCCGCCAAGCCGATGGAAGGATGCATACCATCCGGGCCGGAGGACAAAACCACCTCGCCGGTGATGCAGGTGCTGTCTAAGTAAGTGCCGGTGGCGATAATGACCGCTTTTGCTTTGTATTCCGCACCCAACTGGGTGATGACACCGGTGACGGCACCGTTTTCCACAAGGATTTTGGTGATCTGAGCCTGCTTCAGCTCCAGATTTTCCTGCTGCTCCAGGGTGTGCTTCATCACCTGCTGGTACTTGCGGCGGTCTGCCTGCGCCCGCAGAGAATGCACCGCAGGGCCTTTGCCCTTGTTCAGCATGCGATACTGGATACAGGCTTTGTCTGCCGCAACGCCCATTTCGCCGCCCAATGCGTCGATCTCCCGCACAAGGTGTCCCTTTCCGGTGCCACCGATGGCAGGGTTGCAGGGCATATTGCCCACCGCATCCAGATTGATGGTAAACAGGATGGTGTGCATGCCAAGCCGGGCACAAGCCAATGCCGCCTCAATGCCGGCATGTCCTGCACCAATCACCGCAATATCACATTGTCCTGCCAGATAGGTCATAAATGGTTACCTCTTAGATTTACAAATTGGGATTTCGCGTGCTGTGAAGTGGTTATGCTGGCGCGGGAGCGCCCAAGGCTTCTCCTTGAGGAGAAGCTGGCATTTGCGAGGAACGAGCAAATGACTGATGTGGTGTAGCCGCGCAGCGGCGTTAAACTCTTGCGATTCTGCTTCGCAGACCACCACATCCGACCCGGCTTTGCCGGCCCACCTTCTCCTCGAGGAGAAGGCTTGTCGCATTATCAACAGCGCGACAACGGAAATCTGAATTATTCTTCCGCCTGCTCCTCTTCCTTTTTCTCTTCCTTGGGAAGCACAAAGGGCTTGCAAACCACTTCGCAGCGGTTGATGGGTGTGCCCAGAGCGTGGAATTTTTCCTCGTAGCCGGTCATAATGCCCACGATGCCGTTTTCATGCAGATTTCGGGTCAGGTTCTTGACCTCCAGACCGCAGGCGGCAAACTCCTCCACGGAGAACTCGAAAAGGGGCGCATTGTCGGTCTTGTAATGCACCTCGCCACCTTCCCGAACCACACGGCAGTACTTGTCCAGAAATCCCCGGTGGGTCAGACGGCGCTTTGCGTTCTTCTTTCTGGGCCAGGGATCGCGAAAGTTGATAAACAGCCGCTCGATCTCACCGGCGGCAAAGATCTCCTCGATATTGGCAACATCCATGTCGATGTAAAATACATTGGTAAGGCCCATGGACTGTGCCTTTTCCATAGCGACCACCATGGCCTCCCGGCAGCGTTCCACCGCAATCAGCAGCACATCGGGATTTGCTTCGGCAGTTTCGGCTGTGAATTTGCCCTTTCCGCAGCCGACTTCCACCCACAAGGCGGTGCAGTCCGGCTTCAAAGAGCGCCAGTTGCCTTTTAAGGTGGCAGGCTCTGCGATCCGCAGATCGCCGCAGCGCTCCATGCGCACATCCCGGTTTTTCATTTTCCGCATTCTCATATTAAAATCCTCCGTAAAGGTTACTGTTTGCTTCCAACTTGGTATTATAACAGACACAGTGGCCATAGTCAAAACATTTCGCAAAAATATCCCCCCTGTGGGCTTGCGAAAACACGAAACATGGGGTATAATGCAACAAAACAGCGAAGGAGGGATATCCCATGGCAGATCATCACCACGAACACGAACACGAACACGAACATGAGCACGATCATGCCTATATGCATGCCCACGGCATTGCCCACAGCCATGGTCATGTCCACGAAAACCAAAAAGCGGTTGTGAACCGTCTGGCTCGGGCCATCGGCCATCTGGAAAAGGTGAAGCGGATGGTAGAGGAGGGTTATGATTGCTCCGATGTTTTGGTGCAGCTGGCAGCGGTACGCTCCGCGCTGGACAACACCGGCAAGGTGATCCTGCAGGATCATCTGCGGCACTGTATGGTGGATGCAGTGGCCGCCGGCGATGAAAATGCCATCGACGAGCTGTGTCAAGCCATCGACAAATTTATGAAATAAAACGTTTTTGCAGTTCGCTTTGTAGGGGAGGGTCTTGGCCCTCCCTTTTTTGTGTTTTTGTGATTAAGGGCGGATTGAAAATCCGCCCCTACGATATGCTCTGTAAGGCAGTGCTAGCTCCCGCCGATTGCCGCAGGCAAAAAACAGCCCCCTCGTCAGAGGGGGCTGTTTTATTCTACTAACAGAAACGATGTCTATGCTTTACTCTACTTCTACATGACCGGTGGTAGGCAGCAGAGCCACATAGGTCTTGCCAACACCCAGAGTCAGAGGTGTGCCGTCTTCATATGTATAAACATAGTTGTCATACTCGCTGGATCTGCTCCACGCAATGGGAATGATCTGACCGTTGCAGGCGAAATAGCCTTTTCCGGAGCCCACCACATCGATCTTCATCAGGGTGTTATCCAGGGTCTTCATATTCATGTGCAGGATCAGAACATTGCGGAAGCTGAGGGTTTCGCCGGTGTTGCCGTCGATGTAATTGGCGCCGTGCTGGTAAGCTTCGTACAGGTCGGTTTCATCGTTATAATTCATGGTCATGTACTTATGCCACTTGGTGCTGTGGGTCTTGCTCAGGTTGAACCAAACCGTCACCTTGTTGGCGGTGGTACCTGCCAGAGAAATCTCATCAGAGAATTCCCAGCCGAAATCCACGCTCTCATCTCGGCTCATGGTACAATTCATTTTTTTAGCATAGGCAATGGCCTTATCCGGATTGATAAACAGCGTATGCTCCAGTGCGTAGCTATCCTGTCGGGTACGGTAGTAATAATTGCCGGAACCGCTGCCGTGGACACCGTCAATATGATCCCAGCCGGTAGCTGCCAGATATTCCTTGGCACCGTATTCGCCCTGGCTCTGGCCGCCATGGACATAGATGGCGTCGTAGCCCATTGCCAGACGGATGAAATCCCGTCGCGCGCTGCGGATAGAGCCCAAAGGCTGGGTTGCTGCAGCAAAGTTATAGAAAACACCCATGCAGCGGGTCTCGCCCTCGATCAGTGTTTCATACAGAATATCCGCCTGTCCCACGCCATGCTGGGGCATGGCTGCCCGGGAATTGTTGAATACCACACAAACAGGGCGATCGGTGATAAGTTCATCAATGGGTTCACCGGTCAAAGGATTGCGGTACAGCACCGGAGGTTCGGTGGGCGCTTCCGTAGGCGGCTCTGTAGGAGGATCGGTGGGAGCATCCGTAGGCGGAGTGGTAGGCGGATTCGTAGGGGGATTTGTGGGTGCGTCCGTGGGTACGGTTGCCGGCAGCGTTTCATCCACAGGGGCGCTGCAGCCGCACATTACCAGCAGCAGGATCGCCATAAAAAGAACCAGGGTGCGTTTCATATATCTTGTGTTTTCCTTTCGAGTGTTTGTCATATTGTAGCATATATAGGAGAATTTTGCAAAAGGAAATATCTGTCTCTTTTCTTTTTTATAAAATTATACTAGGAAAAACAGAACATATGTGTTATTCTATAAATTGAGGTGATATTTTATGGATGAACAGCGTGCAGACAACTTTAAGGAAATGCCCGAAGAAGTGCTGGCAGAGGAAATTCTGCAGGAACCCGAAACCTATAAACCCCGTCCCGGTTGGCAGGTTTGGGCTGCCCGTTTGGGCCTTGTAATTGTGATCATCGCCATTGCGCTTTACTATTTTCATATTGCACGGGGTGGCTGAGTATGCGTATTCTGGGAATTGACCCCGGCTACGGAATCACCGGTTTTGGCCTCATTGAAGCAGAGCGGGGACAATCCCGGCTGCTGCAGTGCGGTGCTATCACCACGCCTGCCGGCATGGATTTTTCTGCCCGGCTGGAAATTATTTACGAAGATATGCGAAAATTGCTGGAAGTGGCAAAACCGGACGCAGTGGCCATTGAAGAGCTGTTTTTCGGTCAGAATGTCACCACCGGCATTGGTGTCGCCCAAAGCCGTGGCGTGATTTTGCTTGCCATTCGGCAGGCAGGCCTTGAGGTGACATCCTATAAGCCTATGCAGGTCAAACAGGCACTGGTTGGCTACGGCAACGCTACCAAGCACCAGATGCAGGACATGACCAAGCGCATTTTGCACCTGCAGGCCATGCCGAAACCTGACGATGCCGCCGACGCCATCGCCATCGCCTTGTGCCATGCCCGTTCCTGCACATCGCTGATCGCCCAAGCACAAGGAAGGGTATAAATTGAAATTTATCCTTTAGGAGGAATCTCCATGTTATATTATGTATCCGGAACGGTGACCATTTTGGAGCCGGGTCTGGCTGTCGTAGATTGCGGCGGCGTTGGCTATGGTTGCCGGGTCACTGCCTATACTGCCGGTCAGCTGAAGCTGAACCAACCGGCAAGATTATACATCACCGAATCCATCCGGGAGGATGCTTTCGATCTGTACGGCTTTATCAGCCGGGAGGAACAGCGGTGCTATGAGCTGCTGACCTCTGTCAACGGTGTCGGTCCCAAGGCAGCTATGTCCATTTTGGCAGCAGGACCGCAGAATTTCACTTTGGCTGTGATGACCGGCGACGAAAAGCTGCTGACTGCCGCTCAGGGCATCGGCAAAAAGATCGCCCAGCGCATCATTCTGGAATTGAAGGACAAGATCGGCGGCGGCAGTGTGGAACTGGATTTCTCCTCCCCTGTTGCTTCCGCACCGGTGCAGCAAGGCGGCAGCGTTGCACTGGCAAGAGCCGCTCTGCAGGAGTTGGGTTACAGCCCCAGTGAGATCCAAAATGCCCTCAAGGGCGCAGATCTCAACGCCACCACCGAGGAATTGGTTCGCCATGCCTTACGCGCCATGGTGATGAAAAATTGACCATCCGGAGGCATATATGAGCTTAGAATTTTCTGAAGAACTGAATACTTCCCCCATTATTTCGCCCACATTTGCGCCGCAGGATGCCGGCGAAATTGGTCTGCGTCCCAAGCTGCTCAACGATTACACCGGTCAGGAGAAGGCTAAAAGCAATCTTTCTGTTTATATCGAGGCCGCTCGCCGCAGAAATGAGCCGCTGGATCACACGCTGCTTTATGGCCCTCCCGGTCTGGGTAAAACCACTTTGGCAGGTGTTATCGCCAACGAAATGGGTGTAAATATCCGCATTACCTCCGGTCCTGCCATCGAAAAACCCGGCGATCTGGCGGCGCTGCTGACCAATCTGAACCCCGGCGACATTCTGTTCATCGACGAGATCCACCGGCTAAACCGGGTGGTTGAAGAAATTCTGTACCCGGCCATGGAGGACTTTGCCATCGACATCATCGTGGGCAAGGGCCCCAGCGCCAACTCCATCCGTCTTGACTTGCCGAAGTTTACTCTGGTTGGCGCAACCACGAGAGCCGGTCAGCTGTCTGCTCCTCTGAGAGATCGTTTCGGTGTTTCTTTGCGGCTGGAATTGTACACACCGGAGGAATTGGCGAAAATCGTCACCCGCAGCGCCACCATCCTGGGTATGCCTATTGACCCCAAGGGCGCTATGGAGATCGCCTCCCGCAGCCGCGGTACACCCCGAATCGCCAACCGCTTCCTGCGCCGTGTCAGGGACTTTGCCATGGTTCTTGGCGACGGTACCATCACCAAGGAAGCTGCCGATCTGGCACTTTCCAGACTGGAAGTGGATCATCTGGGTCTTGACACCATCGACCGCCGGATGCTCACCGCCATCATTCGCAACTACGGCGGCGGCCCTGTGGGTCTGGAAACGCTGGCGGCCACCATCGGTGAAGAAGCCGTCACGCTGGAAGACGTGTACGAGCCCTACTTAATGCAACTTGGCTTTCTGACGCGGACACCCAGAGGGCGCTGCGTTACTGCCCTTGCTTATGAACATTTGCACATTCCATTCGAAGGACAGACCCATTTCGACCTGTAAAGTCCGGTTTTTTTGCATGGAATTTATGAATTTCCGCAAAATTTTGTGAAGAAATCATGAATTAACGATTGACATTTGTTTTCACCCTGTGTATAATTGTTTTTGTGGTCTACCCACAATAATATTAATTGACTCCGCGTTATGACCGTCATTTATCTGGGCAAATCACGGGGCAAACAACCAAAGAGAGGTATTTTCCATGTACGAAGACAAGACTTTAGTTTGCAAAGAGTGCGGCAACGAGTTCGTATTCACCGCCGGTGAGCAGGAGTTCTACGCAGAGCGCGGCTTCCAGAATGAGCCCCAGCGCTGCAAGGCCTGCCGCGATGCTCGTAAGAACGCTACCCGTGGTCCCCGTGAGTTCTTCACCGCTACCTGCGCACGCTGCGGTGGCGAGGCCAAGGTTCCCTTCGAGCCCAAGTCCGATCGCCCTGTTTTCTGCAGCGAGTGCTTCGCTCAGATGCGCGCTAACGGCTAATTGCAAATAAACATCAGGGCTGGAATACCAGCCCTGTTTGTTTGGGATATTGGTTTACATAATTAAGGGTGTGGCCACCGGCCACGCCCTTAATTATCCTCTTTGCAATAAAAAACCGCCGCCCGATTGGGCGGCGGTCAAATATTCTCTTAACTACTAATTACAGCAGAGTGGAGAAGTGCTTGATGGTGCGGACCATCTGAGAAACATAGGAGTTCTCGTTGTCGTACCAGGAAACGACCTGAACCTGGGTCATGCCGCCGGGCAGCTTGTTGACCATGGTCTGGGTAGCATCGAACAGAGAACCGAAGGTCATGCCGATGATGTCGGAGGAGACGATCTCGTCCTCA
>JAZOSY010000016.1:0-6026 GCA_045657385.1 Faecousia sp.
CGGATGGACCAAGCCGCTGCCCGAAACAGATCATCCAAGCTGCAGCATTGCTCGTGGCGAGCTGTGCCGTGGGAGACACGCATAGGGCCGGCGGCAAAGTAGGGGGGGTTGGACACGCAGCAGTGAAAGCTTCCGGGAGCGAGTGTGTCGGGTATGGTTTTCAGGTCGGCGCATATACTGCTCATACGGGCATCAAGACCGTTGACATCTATATTATGCAGCGCCATATTGTGGGCGTTTTTGTCAAGCTCCACGCCGGTAATATTGCAACTATCGTCACCTGCGCACAACAAAAGACCCAGCGTTCCGCAGCCGGAGCCCAGGTCCAGCACTTTTGCCCCACGGGGCAGTCGCACAAAGCCGCTTAGGACAATGGAGTCCGTACTTAACGGGAAGGCATTCCGGCACAACTCCAGCGTAAAACCGTTATGCAGTTGTTCCATAAAACCCTCCATAAAACCTGTAAATTAAGAAAAAATCAGCCTGCCTACCGGGAAAACCCATCCACGCAGGCTGATAGCAGAATCGGAGAATCAGCCTTCTACGATTGCTTCAGTGGGGCAGTTGTCAGCGCAGGAACCGCAGTCAACACAGACATCAGCGTCGATGACGTACATCTCGTCGCCCTCAGAAATAGCCTCTACGGGGCAGTTGTCAGCGCAAGCACCGCACTTGACACAAGCATCGGTAATTTTATAAGCCATGGTTTTCCCTCCATTTAAGTAAGTGATATTCATTCCAAAAGGAACGCAACTATATTCTAACACGATTTTTCTAAAAAGCAATGTTTTTTTTCAAAAAGGGCCGTATATTTTTGGCTGCCGCAGGGGAGAATCTCCAAAAACAGGAGGTACTTATGCGATACAGCACACAGACGCAAAGCGTTTTGCAGGCCTCGGCGCAACTTGCCAGAGCGATGGGCCACGGCTATGTGGGCAGCGCACACCTGTTGATGGCGCTGTCCAAACGGACAGACACGGTGGGAACGCTTCTGCGCAATGCGGGCATCGACCCAAAACTTACAGGGCAGATGGTGACCCTGCTCTACGGAAGCGGAACGCCGGGGCTGCCCTTGCCCCAAGGCTATTCCGAGCAGATGCGTCGGATCCTGCGCGGCGCAGGCAGGGAAGCAGGCTTTCAAAGTAGCAGTAAGGTTGAACCAATCCACCTTCTGCTGTCCCTTTTGCGGCAGGAAAAAACCGCCGCCCGGGAATTGATGGCGCTCAGCGGTGTGGAGACGGAGCGCCTGTTTGATCATGTGGTAGCCACCCATAGGTGGTCGCCGGAAAAGAAAGTGCCCAATGTAAAGGAGGCGGCAAAAACGAAACTGTTGGAGCAATTCAGCGAGGATTTGGTGCTTAAGGCGCTTAATATGGAGCCGATCATCGGCCGGGAGCAGGAAATCGAAACGGTGATTGGCATCCTGAGCCGAAAGAATAAAAATAACCCAGCCTTGATCGGAGAGCCGGGTGTGGGCAAGACGGCCATTGTCGAGGGCCTTGCCCAGCGGATGGCTGCTGGAAATGTACCACCTCAACTGAAAAACAAACGGCTGTACAGCCTGAATATGGCCAATCTGGTGGCAGGCACAAAGTATCGTGGTGAATTTGAAGAGCGCCTCCGGGATGTTCTGGCGGAGATCCGCCGGACAGGGGATGTGATCCTGTTTGTGGACGAAATGCACACCATCGTAGGTGCAGGCGCGGCGGAGGGCGCTATCGATGCGGCCAACATTTTCAAGCCGGCCTTAGGCCGCGGAGAGCTGCAGATGCTGGGCGCAACCACGCTGGAGGAATACCGCAAATTTATTGAAAAAGACCCGGCGCTGGACAGACGCTTTCGCCCCGTGATGGTGGAGCAACCAAACCAGGAGGCTACACTCGCCATCCTCCACGGCTTAAAGCCTGGCTTGGAGCGCCACCACCATATTCGCATTTCCGAGGAGGCAGTGCAGGCGGCCCTGCGACTGTCGGTGCGATATTTGCAGGATCTGTACCTGCCGGATAAGGCCATTGACCTGCTGGACGAGGGGGCGGCCCACGCCCGTATGGAAGAACTCTACACCGGCAAAAGCATCCAGCGGCAAGAAATGGAAGAAGAGTTACAAGAGGCCATTCGCGACAGCCGCTACGAAAAAGCCGCCCAACTGCGTGACAGAATGCAACGATTAGCAGAGCGTGGCTCAGACGGCCGATGGGGCAAAACCGTGACCGCCACAGACATCGCCTGGGCTGTGTCCGCTCGAACGGGAATCCCCGTAGGTAGATTGACAGCTAATCGAAAAGAGCAGCTATTGCAACTGGAAACTATCCTAGGCAAACAGGTCATCGGGCAGGAGCGAGCCGTTGGTATGGTCTGCGATTGCATACGGCGCGGCCTTTGCGGCATTCATGAGGAGGACCGTCCCGTGGCAAGCATCCTGCTCACCGGCCCAACAGGCGTGGGCAAAACAGAACTTTGCCGGGCATTGGCACAGGAGCTGTTCGGCAGTAAGGATGCGATGCTCCGATTGGATATGACTGAATTTATGGAAAAACACGCGGTAGCGCGACTCATCGGTGCCCCTCCCGGCTATGTGGGTTATGAGGAGGGCGGCAAGCTCACCGAAGCTGTCCGCCGCAGACCCTACTGTCTGATCCTTTTGGACGAATTGGAAAAGGCGCACCCGGACGTGGCTGGTATCCTGCTACAAATTATGGAGGAAGGTGTGCTGACCGATTCTGCCGGCCGACGGGTCAGTTTCCGCAATGCTATCGTGATTATGACTTCCAATTTAGGTAGCGACCAAAAGGGTGACGGCCTTGGCTTTCAGCCGTCGGGCAGGGAAGATAAAGTAAAAGAGGCCTTGAGCAAACATTTCTCTCCGGAATTTATGGGTCGGCTAGACGCGGTGGTGGTGTTTGACCCCTTGCAGCAATCGGCAATGGAGGGGATCGTCCGTAAGTATCTGGAGCGGCTTAAAACAAGAGCAGCCGCCTCGGGTATGCAGCTGAGCTTCCCAGAGGAACTGGAACAAAAGTTGGCTCAGCAGGGCACAAAGCAGGGCGGCGCCCGGCATATTCGCCATTTGGTGGAGGAACAGGTGGAAGGGCCGCTGGCAGTTTTTCTGCTGAATAGTGCAAAGAAGCCCGGCCGTGTAAAAGCCAAACTGGAAGGGGAAGAACTCATATTTCAGTAGTCGCAGGCGTGCAAAAAGCACGCCTGTTTCCACTTTGTAACCTTTATTTAGAACAAGCGTTCTAAAATTCGAAAAACCCATAAATTTCCTAAAAAAATTTGCGTTTTTTTGAAAAAAAGTGTTGATTTTTGAAAAAACATTCGTTATACTATCAGTAAATGGAGCAAAATGGTAGTTAAGTGGAGCAAAATGGAGGAGGTGACTGCAAATGATCGGCAAATATCCTGCAAAGTTGGACGAGAAAAACCGACTGTTCGTACCGGCCAAATTACGGGAAGAATTGGGCGAAGACTTTTACGTGACCCTTGGCGTCAATTGCGGTCCCCGATGTCTGACCGGGTATACCGCGAAGGATTGGAGCACCCTGAGCGAGAACTATAACACTCTGCCCATCTCTCAGCGTTCTGCAGCCACCAGCCTGATCTTTATGAACGCCACCGAGTGCAACCCGGACAAGCAGTTCCGTTTTGGCCTGACCCAGTTGCTGCTACAGTATGCCGGAATCGGTAAGGACGTGATGATCGTGGGTCGTGCCGGTCAGGCGGAGATCTGGGACGCTGCAGAATTCAAGCAGTTCGAGGAAGAGAACCTCACCCCTGAAAAATTGCTGGCATCTTTGGAGGCAATCGGTCTATGAAAGCCTTTACCCATATTTCGGTCCTTTTGGATGAATGTCTGGAAGGCTTGGCTATCAAGCCGGACGGCATCTATGTGGACGGTACGCTGGGCGGCGCAGGCCATTCCAGCCAGATCGCCAAACGGCTGACCACCGGTCGGCTCATCGGCATCGACAGAGACCCTGTCGCCTTGCAGGCTGCCGCGGAGCGGTTGGAGCCCTACAAGGATCGGGTGACGCTGATCCATTCCAACTTCTGCGAAATGGCGCAGGTGGTTCGGAATTTAGGTCTTTCCGGCGTAGATGGCATTTTGCTGGACTTAGGTGTATCCTCACCTCAGTTAGACGATGCAGAGCGCGGTTTCTCTTATATGGCAGACGCGCCTCTGGATATGCGTATGGACAATCAGGACGCCTTAAGCGCCCACACCGTTGTCAATACTTGGTCTGAAAGCGAATTGAAGCGGATACTCTTCGAATATGGTGAGGAACGCTACGCACCCCGGATCGCAGCGGCCATCTGCCGCCGCAGGGAAGAAAAGCCTATCGCAACCACCTTGGAGCTGGTGGACATCATCCGTTCGGCAATGCCGGCGCAGGCACTTCGTGAGAAACAGCACCCGGCCAAGCGCAGCTTCCAAGCCATTCGCATCGCAGTAAATGATGAACTGGCCTCTGTGGAAAAGGCGATGGAAAAGGCAATTCCTCTGCTGAACCCCGGCGGACGGCTGGCCGTCATCACATTCCACTCCTTGGAAGACAGGATTGTAAAAATCGCAATGAATAATGCGGCCAAAGGCTGCATTTGCCCACCGGGCTTCCCGGTGTGCGTGTGCGGAAGAAAGCCGCAAGTCAAACTCATCAGTCGCAAACCCATTGTTTCGACGGAAGAAGAATTGGCAAATAACCCTCGCGCCC
This sequence comes from Faecousia sp., assembly GCA_045657385.1. Lineage (GTDB taxonomy): Bacteria > Bacillota > Clostridia > Oscillospirales > Oscillospiraceae > Faecousia. Next base: position 4,713 of record JAZOSY010000016.1, read on the forward strand.
GAAGCGCAAAACTTCGCGTCTGCGAGAAACTATAATTTTGAAGGGAGCAGGTACAAATGGCAGACCGTGTGCAGATCCAGTACGTTAAGTATTATACACAAGATAATACGGCCAAGCGTGTTGCACCTGCGATCCCACTTCACACAGGCGCATTGCCTCAGATCAAGAAGCGCAAACTGCATCGCATTTATGTTGACCCCGTGGCTGCATTGGGCATTGTTGTAGCGATTACAATGATGATTATGATGTTGGTTGGCATTTCTCATCTGAATACTGAGAGAAATCGTATGGACGTAATGGAGCAGCAGGTAGAAATGCTTCGACAGAAGAATGTGGCACTGCAGGCACAGTATGACAGTGAGTGCGACTTGGACGAAGTGAAAGAAATTGCCCTGGCCTTGGGAATGGTACCTGCCCGAAATGTGGCACACAGCGCCATTGAGGTGGAGCTGCCTCCGGTGGAGGAGCCGGTTCAGATGAGCGTTTGGAACCAAATTGGAACATTTTTAACAGGACTTTTTGCATAAAGATTGTCCCGGCCAATACACTAAAATAGCTGCGATGGGCGGCGAGGGATTCCCTTGCTGCCCATTGTGAGGTTTTAGGAAAGGTCGGGGTTCGATGGCAAAACCCACTAAAAAGCGAGAGTACAACAGAATTCGCAGAGATTCCGGGCAACACAGACGAATCGCTGTCACCGCATTGGTGCTGGGTGTGATTGCGTTTATTCCCATACTTGTGCAGTTGTTTTCGCTTATGGTGTCAGATTACGATTACTATGCCCGGCTGGCACTGCAGAACCAAACGCGTACAACGAAAGTGACTGCTGACAGAGGCCTTATCTACGACAGAAATATGAATATTTTGGCCTGTTCCCAAAGTGTGGACAATGTGTACTTAGACCCCCACGAGCTAAAACAGTCCCAAGCGGATATTCCGGCAGTTGCACAAAAATTGGGAGAAATTTTGGACTTGGACCCTCAGTGGATTATTGAGCAGGCCAACGACACCAAAATGCGTTATAAGCAAATAGCAGCCAGAGTGGATGAAGAAACGGCAGCAAAAATCCGCGACTATATTAACGGGGCTGGTATCTCCGGGATTCACTTGGAGCCAAACGCCCAGCGTTATTATCCCTACGGCACTTTGGCAGCTCAGGTGATTGGGTTCACTAATGCATCCAACACCGGCTCTGAAGGTATTGAAGCAGCCTATAACAGTTACCTGGAGGGTGGCGCAGGCAGCGTCATTACCACAAAGGGCAATAACGAAATGGATATGCCCTTTTCTTATGAAAACTATGTCAACTCCAAA
>JAZOSY010000017.1:0-2520 GCA_045657385.1 Faecousia sp.
GGGGATTTACTTCTGAAAAGGGCTGTGCTATAATGGCCAAAAAGGCGGTGATTTTCTATGAAAAATTACGATATTGCGGTCTGTGGCGGCGGTTTTGCCGGTGTTTCGGCGGCGTTGGCAGCAGCGCGCGAGGGCAAAAAGGTTGTCCTGTTTGAAAAAGAATATATGCTGGGCGGCTTAGGTACAGCGGGCCTCATCACCATTTACCTGCCCTTGTGCGACGGATATGGCCATCAGGTGTCCTTCGGCATTGCCGAGGAGCTTCTTAAGCTGTCCATCACCTACGGCGCAGAGGACAGATACCCGGCAAACTGGCTGGATGGCATCGGCACAAGAACCGAGAATGACACCCGTTATATGGTGCGCTACAACGCGCAGGTCTGCGCGATCCTGATGGAAAGGCTGCTCCTTGAAACCGGCGTTGACATTATGTACGGCAGCTATGTGGTGGCGGCAGACACGGAAAACGGCCGCATCAAGAGCCTTTATGTAGAGAACAAATCCGGCAGAACGGCTTATGCCGTCACCTCCGTTGTGGACGCCACCGGCGATTGCGACATTGCTCATTTTGCAGGTGTGGCAACAGAAATCTACCAACCGGGCAACAAACTGGCCGCTTGGTACTATTTCACCGACGAAAAGGGCTACGACCTGCAGCAGCTGGGCGTGGTGGACGAGCCGGGCCAGACGGGGGAAAGTCTGACCAACCGCCGGTTCTCCGGCCTTGACGGCAAGGAGATTTCCGAAATGGTCTGCCTCTCCCACGAGCGGTCGCTGAAGCACTGGCTGGAAAAGCGGGAAAATGACCCGGCCGTAGTGATGTCCACCCTGGCCACCATTCCACAGATTCGTATGACCCGTCGCATCGTGGGCGAATATGAGCTGGCGGACACCGAAATGCACAAGTATTTTGCCGACTCCATCGGTATGGTTGCCGACTGGAAAAAACGCGGTCCCATTTACGAAGTGCCCTTTAGCACCCTTTATAATAAGGAAGTGAAAAATCTGATCGTGGCAGGCCGCTGCACATCGGTCAACGACGCTTTGTGGGACTCCATGCGCGTGATCCCCTGCTGTGCGGTCACAGGACAGGCCGCCGGAACAGCCGCGGCTATGACCGACGATTTTACCGCCTTGGATGTCTCCAAGCTGCAGGAAAAGCTGGTGGCCAACGGCGTCAAGCTCCACGAATCCGAAGTTCTGTAAAACAAAAAAGCGAGGTGAATTTCACCTCGCTTTTATTATGTAGGGGCGACCATTGGTCGTCCTCATTTTTTATTTGCTCCACTTGTTCGCGGCAGAGAAAGCTACATTCTTAATGGCCTGCACCATATTGCCCTCGCTGCTTTGACGGGGACGGGTGGTGATGCGGTCATAGTAGGCATCGCTTGCAAGCGCGTCGGCAAAGGCCTTGGCGATCTGCTCGCGCAGATCTTCGTGGGCATCGCCGATGCGGCAAAGCGCCATCACCGCCTGGGACATAAACTGGAAATACACGCCGTGGAAATCCGCAACTTTGTACCGTGTAGTCAGCGCGCCGCCGGGGCGGTACACCGGCTTTTGCTGCTCGTTTTCGTTGCAAATCAAGTCGATCAGCTCAGCCGCAGCCTCCCGGTCTGCCAAACGGCCCAGCCAGTAAACGGCCATAAAGCCGCGCAGATTGTTGTTCTTCCGGCAGTCCTTCAGCATCAGGCCGTCACGCTCTGCGGCCATTTTTCGCAGGAGGGGAAGTCCCTCGCTTCTGCCGGCCATAGCCAGCGCAAAGGCCGCGTGGTTACGGGTGATCTCGTCAGAAGATGCCAGCAAATCAAGCAGGGCAGGAACAGCCTTTTCGCCCATATACCGCACAGACCAGATGGCCTGACCGGGGGTCTCGGTCTTGAGGTGTGCCTCCAGCTGCGCCGGGTTGGTGAGCCACTGCACCTGTACAGGGGTCAGAGGCGAGCCGTCCCAGTTGTTGCTGCCGTCGATGCGGAAGCCCCGGTTGTCGCTGTCCTTTAAGCAGCCGGTTTCCGTCAGCTGCGCCTTCAAATCGGCATAGGCCACATCCTGCAATTTTTTGTTCTGCTGCACCGCAAGGGTCGCCCATCCGGCGGCGGCCTCCGCGGCCTTTTTCATATCCAGATTCATACGGACGCAGCTGGATACATCCCGGTCCACACCCAAGGCCCGGCAGGGAACTAAAAGTCCTTCAAAGCCCTTGGGCTGAATCGCCTTGTAAGGCACGGCCACGGTCACATTATATGCGCCCAGATTTGCGCCGATGGCCCAGTCGCCTAAAGCTTCGCCGTCGAAAGCAATATCCCAGCCGTGCTTATCCAAATCCGCATAGGCATAGAACATAGGGGTCTGGGTCTGCCGTTCGGCAAACACATCCTCCACGGTGACCTGCTCCTCGGAGACGATGCGCCGACCCTCCCGGAAGCCCAAAAGGGGCATCTGAGAGATGAGCATAGTGCCCTCGTGCTCCTCCTGCACGTGGTAGGAACGGCAGAAAGCCACCGCCCGGGACAAGGCCTC
>JAZOSY010000018.1:0-3112 GCA_045657385.1 Faecousia sp.
GTATCGAGCGCAGCTTGTCCCTTGCAGCCATCAAAAATAACTTCTGGGCCATCAAAAGTGTCATTAAGGGCGTTCATAAGTGCAAAAAGATCATCAAAGAGTTTAATGCAGATATTGTTGTTGGAACAGGCGGATATGCCAGCTTTCCTGCGCTTTTGGCAGCAAGAAAGTTAGGAGTTCCCACTTGTGTTCATGAGGCAAACGCAATGCCCGGCCTGACTACACGCCTTGTTGCTGATTGGGTGGATAAGGTGCTTGTGTGTTTCCCGGAGAGCGCAAAATACTACCGCCACCCGGAAAAGGTTGAAGTGGTCGGTATGCCGGTGCGCCGTGAATTCGTGTTCACCGAAAAGGAAAAGGCAAGAAAGGAATTGGGTTTGGGCGACGGCCCTGTAGTAGTGTCCGCTTTTGGCAGTCAGGGCGCTCGCGCAATGAATGAATTGACCGCCGAACTGTTCAAGCTGGAGCAGGATGCAGGTTTCCCGTTCCACCATATCCATGCAGTGGGCAGTTACGGCTGGGATTGGATGCCGGAATATGTGAAGCAAAAAGGTGTTGACCTGAGCAAAACGCCAGCCATCGATATGCGGGAATATATCTACAATATGCCCACTGTTATGGCGGCGGCCGATATCATCATCAGCCGAGCCGGCGCATCCAGCTGCAGTGAGATCGCAGCCTCCGGCACACCCTGTGTGCTGATCCCGTCACCGAATGTGACCGACAACCATCAGGAAAAGAACGCAAGAGCCTTGGAAGCCCAAGGCGGCGCGGTGGTTTTGCAGGAAAAAGAGTGCACGGCCAAGCGGTTATTTGAAGAAATCACTTCTTTGTTGAAAGACGAAGAAAAATATAAAGCCATGAGCAAAGCGTTATACACCATGTCCGTTCCTGACAGTGCCGAGAGATTATGCGCACAGATGGAGCAACTGGTGAAAACAAAGGAGAAACGCAATGGAAACCAACGACAGAAATAAAATGCACTTGACCGGAAAACCCGGAAAGCGCAGAGCCTCCGCAGATACGCGGCCTCAGAAAGAGGAAAAAATCCAAATCCAGTATACGCCGGCAAAGCCTTTTAACCGCACACGCTTTTTGCTGCATCTGGCAACGGTGGTTGCTGTTGTTGTAGCGGTTATTTTGGGAATGTCTATCTTCTTTAAGACCCAGAAGGTACTTGTATCCGGTGCGGTTAGATATACCGAATGGGAAGTCAAAGAAGCAGCTGGCATTCAGGATAACGATTCTTTGCTCACACTTAACGAAGCCAAAGTCTGCGCGCGAATCCGCCAAACCCTTCCGTATGTTGGCGACATTCGCATTGGAATAAAATTGCCGGATACGGTTATTATTTCTATAACGGAACTGGAAGTTGTATATGCCATTCAGGACAATAGTAACAATTGGTGGCTGATGGATGCCGGTGGCCGGATCGTGGATACAGCTGATGCGGCAACGGCAAGAGACTACACGCGAATTATCGGTGTACAAATCCAAGGTGCGACAATTGGCCAGCAGGCTGTTGCGGCGAGAGTGGAAGTGCCGGCCGAGGACAACGCTACAGAAACCGGAACAGTTGAGCAACCGGTTGTGGAACTGCCCACCGGAGAAATGCTGGCAGCAGCGATAAAGGTTATGGCAGCCCTGGAAAAATGCGGTGTTATGGGTACAATTGCTTCCATTGATGTATCGGATACGCAGCAGTTGATAGTGTGGTATGAAAACCGCTTTGAGGTCAATTTGGGCGATGTTGAAAAGCTGGAAGATAAAATCAGTGCGGTGAAATCCACCATCAATAATGCGGACAAATATCAGACCGGATATATGGACGCAAGCTATACAACTTGGCCGGATCGGATATATATGCGGCCTTTTGATACAAATTTCTAAAAAAATTCAAATTTATTCGGGAAAAAATAAGAATTTCTATTGACCTAATCGATTTTTCGCGATAGAATATAGAAGTAATATTGTAATTACCCCAGATACATAGGAGGATGACTAATATGGCAGATATGTTCCAGGAACGTGTTGTTAAAATTAAGGTAATTGGTGTTGGCGGCGCCGGCAATAACGTTATCAACCGCATGATCGAAGCGGGCGTTGATGGTGTCGAGTTCGTCGTTATCAATACTGATAAGCAGGACTTGAACAAGTCCAAGTGCAAGAATAAGGTTCAGATTGGTGAAAAGCTCACCGGCGGTATGGGTGCAGGCTCCAAGCCCGAGATCGGCCAGCAGTCCGCTGAAGAATCTCGCGCACAGATTGCCAAGATTCTTGAGAACACTGACATGGTATTTATCACCGCAGGTATGGGCGGTGGCACCGGCACCGGCGCAGCACCCATCGTGGCCGACCTGGCTCGTGAGGCTGGTTGCCTGACTGTTGGCGTTGTTACCAAGCCCTTCAAGTTCGAGGGTGCAAACCGTATGCGTCAGGCTGAAAGCGGCATCGCTGAGCTGCACGAGAGAGTTGATTCCTTGGTCATCATCCCCAACGACCGTCTGAAGTATGTTACCGATCAGAAGATCACCTTCGCCAACGCTTTCGGCATCGCTGATGATGTTTTGAAGCAGGCTGTTACTTCTATCTCCGAGTTGGTTGGTTACTCTGATCGCGTGATCATCAACCTGGACTTCGCTGACGTTTCTGCTGTTATGAAGAATGCAGGCCGCGCACACATGGGCGTTGGCATCGCTTCCGGCCGTGAGAAGGCTGAGCAGGCTGCTATGGCCGCTGTTGCAAGCCCCCTGCTGGAGACCTCCATCAATGGCGCTACCGGCGTTCTGGTGAACGTTACCGGTTCTTCCGAACTGACTCTGGATGACGTTGAGACTGCAGCCGGCATCGTGCAGGAAGCAGCTAACCCCGACGCAAACATTATCTTCGGTGCTACTTCTTCCGATGAGTTTGTGGATGAAATGCGTGTTACCGTTATTGCTACCGGCTTCGAGCAGAGGGAAGTAGTTGTCGAGGCAAAGAGTTCCGGCATCGGTGCAATTAAGGGCAGCGACGACATCGACGAGATCTTCAACATCTTCAACCGTTGATCAAGACAATTGCCACATCCCGGACATTTGTCCGGGATGTTTTTTGCTTAGGAGATTGCTAT
>JAZOSY010000019.1:0-11109 GCA_045657385.1 Faecousia sp.
CTCGGACGATTTGGAGGGCTGTAAGCATGCAGTCTTTGAGATCCTTTCCAACGCCATCGACGAAGCCCGTGAGGGCTATGGCGATACTGTGATCGTCACCCGTTACGAGGACTTGTCGGTGGAAGTGGAAGACTTTGGCCGAGGCTGTCCCGTGGATTACAACGAAAAAGAAATACGCTATAACTGGGAGCTGGTTTTCTGCGAAATGTACGCCGGCGGCAAGTACGGCGAAAACGGCGAAAACTACGAGTACTCTTTAGGTCTTAACGGCCTTGGTTCCTGCGCTACTCAGTACGCATCGGAATTTTTTGATGCTACCATTCGCAGAGATGGCTTCCGTTACGATCTGCACTTTGAAAAGGGCAGAAACAAGGGTGGCCTTAAAAAAGAACCTACTGATAGAAAGAAGACTGGCTCTTTGTTCCGTTGGCGGCCGGACAAGCAGGTGTTTACGGACATCAATATCCCTGCTGAATACTATCGTGATGTGCTGCGCCGTCAGGCGGTAGTCAATAAGGGTATAACCTTTAAATTCCGCAATCAGGTTGGTAAGAAATTCGAAGAAGAAGAATTCTGCTATAATGACGGAATCCGCCAGTATATTGAGGAATTGGTGGGGGATAATGCCTTTACTATGCCCGTGTTCTGGGAGACGGAGCGTCGTGGCCGTGACGCGGAGAATAGACCCGAAATGAAGCTGAAGATTACAGCATCATTCTGTTTTTCCAAGCAGGTCAGCCATACGGAGTACTATCACAATTCCTCTTGGCTGGAGTATGGCGGCAGCCCCGATAAGGCTGTGCGTTCCGGCTTTGTTGCGGCTTTTGATAAGTACCTCCGCGACAGCAATAAATATACCAAAAACGAAAACAAAATTATCTATCAGGATATTCAGGATAGCTTGGTCATCGTGACCAACTGCTTCTCCACAATTGGCTGCTTTGAAAATCAGACCAAAAAGTCTGTTAATTCCAAGTTTACGCAGGAGGCTATGACGAACTTCTTTAAGGAAATGCTTCAGGTTTGGTTCTTGGAGAACAAGCAGGAAGCAGATCGGGCAGCCGATCAGATTCTGGTCAATAAGCGCGCCAGAGAGTCGGCAGAGAAGACAAGAAGCAACATCAAGAAGAACCTGTCTGCCAAGGTCGACATCGTAAACCGCGTGCAGAAATTTGTGGATTGCCGCAGCAAGGATGTGGCCGTTCGCGAGCTGTATATCGTGGAGGGTGACTCCGCATTGGGTTCTGTAAAGCTCTCTCGTGATGCAGAATTCCAGGGTATTATGCCTGTCCGCGGTAAGATCCTGAACTGCCTGAAGGCAGACTATAACCGCATTTTTGCGTCTCCCATTATCACCGATTTGATGAAGGTGCTGGGCTGCGGCGTGGAAGTGGAAGGCAAAAAGGCTAAAGAATTGAGCAGCTTTGACATTTCTGCTCTGCGTTGGAACAAAGTGGTTATCTGTACGGATGCTGATGTGGACGGATTCCAGATCCGCACCCTGATCCTGTCGATGCTCTACCGGCTTTGTCCCAAGCTGATCCGAGATGGCTATGTGTATATTGCAGAATCTCCGCTGTTTGAGATCACCTGCAAGGATAAGACCTGGTTTGCCTACAATGAGCAGGAAAAGGTCAAGATTCTGCAGGAGCTGGAAGGCAAAAAGGTTACCATTCAGCGCTCCAAGGGTCTTGGTGAAAACGATCCCGAGATGATGTGGATGACCACAATGAATCCTGAAACCCGTCGCCTGATCAAGGTGATGCCCGAGGATGCGGAGCGCACATCCCATTACTTTGATGTGCTTTTGGGCGATGCGCTGAATGAACGAAAGAATTTTATTGCGGAAAACGGTGCTAAGTATTTAGACTTGGCCGATATTTCCTAAGAGAGGTTCCAAATGGCACGAAAGAAGAAAGATGCGGAACAAAATGTAAAAAAAGTCAATACCGACGGAATTGTGGGACTTGTCGGTTCCACAACGGAGCAGGCGATTTCCGAAACATTGGAAATCAACTATATGCCCTATGCAATGTCGGTCATTGTTTCCCGCGCAATCCCCGAAATTGACGGCTTCAAGCCCTCTCATAGAAAACTATTGTACACCATGTACAAGTTGGGCTTGCTCACCGGCGGCAGAACAAAATCCGCCAATATCGTAGGCCAGACAATGCGCCTGAACCCCCACGGTGATGCAGCGATCTATGAAACAATGGTGCGTCTTGCCAAGGGTAACGAAACCCTTTTGCACCCCTTTGTGGATTCCAAGGGTAACTTCGGTAAGGTGTATTCCCGGGATATGGCCTATGCAGCCGCCCGATATACTGAGGCGAAGCTGGACAGCTTCTGCAATGAACTGTTCCGGGATATTGATGCCGATACTGTGGACATGGTGGACAACTACGATGCCACTATGAAGGAACCAACGCTCTTACCCACGACTTTCCCCAATGTGCTTGTGTCCGCCAATCAAGGCATTGCTGTTGGTATGGCAAGCAACATCTGCTCATTCAATCTGGCCGAGGTGTGCAAGACCACGATCGCGTTGATGAACAACCCGGACCATGACATTTTGGAAACCTTGCCCGGCCCTGACTTCTCTACCGGCGGCCAGCTGATATTTGATGAGGCTGTCACGAGAGATATTTATTCCACAGGCCGCGGTAGCTTTAAGCTGCGCGCGAAGTGGAACTATGTCAAGGCTGCCAATGTGATCGAGATCACAGAGATTCCATATTCTACAGCTATTGAAGCAATTATGGACAAGGTCGCTGAGCTGATCAAGGTCGGCAAGATCAAGGAAATTGCGGATATGCGCGATGAAACCGATCTGGGTGGTTTGAAGCTGACCATTGACCTGAAGCGCGGTGTTGAGCCGGAAAAACTGATGCAAAAGCTGTTCCGTCTGACACCCTTGCAGGATAGCTTTGCCTGTAACTTCAATATCCTCATTGCCGGTATGCCACGCGTTATGGGCATCGGCGAGGTTCTGGAGGAGTGGACCGCGTGGAGAACGGATTGTGTAAAACGCCGCTTGTTCTACCACATTCAAAAGAAGGAAGCGCGCCTGCACCTGCTGAAAGGCCTTGAGCGCATCCTGCTTGACATTGATAAGGCAATCCGCATTATTCGGGAAACGGAACTGGAAAGCGAAGTTGTTCCCAATTTGATGATCGGCTTTGGTATCGATGAAATTCAGGCCAATTATGTGGCTGAGATCAAGCTGCGTAACATCAACAAAGAGTACATTCTGAAGCAGACGAAAGCAATCAGTGATCTGGAGAAGGACATTGCAGATCTGCAGAGCACTTTGAACAGCTCCCGGAAACTGAAGAATGTTATCATCTCCGAATTGGAGCAGGTAGCGGCTAAGTATGGAAAACCCAGAAAGACCGAAATTGTATACGAATCCGTAGAGGTGCAGGATGAGGATGAGGATGATCAGATTCCTGATTATCCTGTCACGTTGTTTGTTTCCAAGGAGGGCTATATCAAGAAGATTACAGCCCAATCCTTGCGTATGTCCGGTGAGCAGAAGTTTAAGGAAGGCGACAGCCTTGCGTTCTCCACCGAGACCACGAACAAGTCAGAGCTTCTGGTGTTTACCAATATGTACCAGTGCTACAAGACCCGTCTGAGTGATTTTGATGACGGAAAGGCATCTCAGTTGGGTGATTACCTGCCTCAGAAGCTGGGAATGGAACCGGGTGAGACGGTCTTACAGGTGGTGCTTCCCGGAGATTATAAGGGCTTTGTTTTGTTCTTCTTTGAAAATGGCAAGGGTGCAAAGGTACCTTTGTCTGCTTATGAAACCAAGACAAACCGCCGTCGCCTGATTGCGGCATTCTCCGATAAGAGCCCCTTGGTATCGGCCATTGTGCTGAATGAGGATAAGCAAATCGTGCTTTACTCCAGTGATGGCCGCGCTGCTATCGTTTCCACAGCTCAGTTGTTGCCCAAGACCACAAAGAATACACAGGGCGTGGCGGTTATGAGCCTGAAGAAGAAGGCACAGCTGAAGGATGTTGTTCTGCTGGAGCAGAGCGGCATTACCAATGCAAGCCGTTACCGCAACAAGACGATTCCCACTGCGGGCGCTCTATTGAAAGAAGACGATTCGCCGGAAAAACAAATCAGTTTTGATATTTAGGAGTAAGCTATGAAACTTAATGCCAAGCCTTTGCTTGATGTTTTAAAGATTACGGTGGGCTGTGCGCTTTTTGCCATCGGTTTCAATCTGTTTTTGCTGCCGAACAACCTGAATGTTGGTGGACTTTCTGGTTTGGCAATGGTTATAGTCCGTGTACTGGGCAAAGGTAGCGTTGGTACGATCACGATTCTTATGAATGTGCCGTTGTTTTTTCTGGCCGGCATCAAAATTGGCAAGCGGTTCTTTGCCGGTTCACTGCTTGGTATGCTGATTTCCTCTGTACTTTTAGATGTGTTTACCATACTTCCTGCACCCGAAACAGAACCCCTGATTGCTGCGCTTTATGGCAGTGTGATCAGTGGAGTGGGCTTTGGCCTGGTGTTTATGACCGGCGCATCTACCGGCGGTTCCGACATCATTGTCCGTCTTTTGAAGTATCGATACAGAAATGTTCCCATAGGATTCATTTGTACCTGCTTTGATGTTTGCGTTGTCGCGCTGTCTGCTATCGTGTTCAAGCAGGTCTCTGTTGCGCTATATAGCGGTGTTGCCATTTTTGTAGTTGGTAGAGTGATCGATGCGGTTGTCTATCGGTTTGATTATTCAAAGGTTGCGCTGATTGTCACAAAGCAACATGATAAGATCGCACAGGAGATCGGCAAACAGCTTGACCGTGGCGCAACCTATTTAAATGCCGAAGGCTCCTATACGGGTGAGAGTATGAAGGTTGTGCTTGCTGCTGTGAAGAGGCAACAGGTTGCCGATCTAAAACAGCTGGTCTCAGAGATCGATCCCAACGCTTTTGTCATTATGCAGGAGGCGCATCAAGTGCTTGGTGATGGTTTCTCCCGATATACAAGGGACTCTTTGTAAAAAAACAAAATATTCTCAACAAGACTTCATAAAATTTCAAAAAAGGTATTGACATCTTTTAGAAATTTGCTATAATACGTCTTGTTCCGCGGGTGTAGCTCATCTGGTAGAGCGCCACCTTGCCAAGGTGGAGGTAGCGAGTTCGAGCCTCGTCACCCGCTCCAGAAAAACAAAGGATCGCCGAAAGGCGGTCCTTTGTTTTTTTAGGGGCGAGGCTCGAAAGATTAAATGCAACAGTCCGGGGGACTGTTGCTCGCGACGGCTGGACGGAGCGAAACAATAATTTTGCAAAGCAAAATGCAACCGAGCCTCGTCACCCGCTCCAGAAAAACAAAGGATCGCCGAAAGGCGGTCCTTTGTTTTTTTAGGGGCGAGGCTCGAAAGACGAAAATAATTGTAACAATAGATCGCTGCAAGCGTAGGCTGCGGCGGAATTTTTGCTTGCACCATAGGAATTTATGAACATATAAAATAATAGTTGTAAAAAACCGGAAAATACACTATAATATTAGATTGAAGGTTATGAAATACTGAACTTCGGGAGGAATACCTGAGTGAATAATAGGAATGATGAATTGCGCGCATTTTTGCAGCCCGGTTGCCATGTGCATTTGGTCGGCATCGGTGGCGTGTCCATGCGCCCTCTTGGCCTTGTTTTACAGGGTATGGGAGTGAAAGTTACAGGTTCCGATATGAGTGCGTCCACATCAACGGAAGAATTGATTACCAAGGGAATTACCGTGTACATCGGGCATCAGGAAGAGAATATTCAAGGTGCTGACTGTGTAATTCGTACCGCAGCGGCACATAATGATAATCCGGAGATCGCGGCAGCGCGAAGCGCAGGTATTCCTGTGTTTGAGCGTGCGCAGGCTTGGGGTGTGATTATGCGTGAGTATAAGAACGCTGTTTGTATCTCCGGCACCCACGGTAAAACAACGACTACCTCAATGGTTACCCACATCCTGATGGAAGCCCAGTGGGATCCGACTGTTATGATCGGCGGTTATTTGCCACTTTTTGGCGCAGGTCACCGGGTAGGCAACGGCGATACCATTGTTTTGGAGAGTTGTGAGTACTGCGATTCTTTTCTGAACTTCTCGCCTACATTGGCTGTTATTTTGAACGTGGAGGCAGACCATCTGGACTACTTTAAGGACCTGGCAGATGTGCAGAAGTCCTTCAGAGAGTTTGCGAAGCTTTCCACTAACGGTGTTTTGGCTAATGGCGATGACCCCCATGTGGTTCAGACGCTTGAGGGCTTGCTCTATGTAAGCTTTGGTTTTGCAGAGGGTAATCGTGTGCGCGCTGAGAACATTTGTGCTGATTGGCGGCATTTTGATGTGGTTTGTGACGGTAAATTCTACTGCCACCTTGATTTGCGTGTGCTTGGACGGCACAATGCGATGAATGCACTTGCCGCGGCCGGTACAGCGTGGATGCTGGGCGTTCCCGGTGAAGCTGTGACAACTGGTCTCGCTACTTTTACAGGCGCTGAGCGTCGCCTGCAGTTCAAGGGACAGTTTAACGGTGCGGATGTCTATGACGACTATGCCCATCATCCTGACGAACTGGCTGCTACTGTAGAGGCCGTTCGCACAATGAACTATAATCGATTGATCGTGGCCTTCCAGCCCCATACCTATACACGCACGAAGGCGCTTTTTGATGACTTTGTTCGTGAACTGAAAAAGGTGGATGTTCTTGTGCTGGCTGAAATCTATGCAGCTAGAGAGCGCAATACGGTCGGTATCTCCTCTATGGATCTGCAGAAGGAGATTCCCGGTTCTGTGTATTGCAAGACGCTGCCGGAGGTTACGGAGTATCTGCGTACGGTTGCGCGCGAAGGCGATGTGGTGCTGACAGTTGGCGCTGGCGATATTTTCCGTGCCGGTGAGGCGCTTCTGAAGTGAATGATAACGAGGTTTAAGTTATGCGTAAATTAAATGTTTGTGTGCTGTTCGGTGGTGTTAGCCCGGAGCACGAGGTGTCCCTGCGTTCTGCCGAGTCTGTGCTGAATAATATGGATCCCGAGAAATACAATATTCTTCCTGTTGGTATTACAAAGGAAGGCAAATGGATCCTGTTTGGCGGAACGGACTATTCCTTGTTGCCCTCCGGCCAGTGGCTGGACCATCCCGGCAACCTTCCTGCGGTCATTTCTCCTGCTCGCGGTCAGGGCCTGATGATCTCTAAAGAGGATGGCGTAAGAGTAGAGCGTGTCGATGTGGCTTTCCCTGTGCTCCACGGTGAAAACGGCGAGGATGGCGCTATGCAGGGTCTGCTGCAGTTGGCTGGTATTCCATACGTTGGCCCTCATGTTTCCGCTTCTGCGGTAGCAATGGATAAAACACTGACCAAATTGGTCGCCGATAATGCCGGAATTCCGCAGGCAGCATGGCTGCTGGTAAGAAACAGCAATCTACAGAACCAGATGGAAACAATTCTAGATACCATCGAGGCGAAATTTACCTATCCTGTGTTTGTAAAACCGGCTGGAACCGGCTCCTCTGTTGGTGTCTCCAAGGCCGGTACGAGAGAAAAATTGCGTGATGCTTTGTTGCAGGCAGGTATTTACGATGAAAAGATCCTTGTTGAGGAGTTTATTAACGGTCGCGAGGTAGAGGTTGCTGTAATGGGTAACGCCAGCCCGGTGGCCTCCGTTGTGGGCGAAATTGACTCCGGCGCAGATTTCTATGACTATGAGGCCAAATATGTATCCGATACATCGGTTGCCTATATTCCAGCCCGTATTTCCGAGGAAGTATCCGAGGTGCTGCGCGATAAGGCTATTAAGGTCTATAATGCAATTGGTTGCAGAGGCTTAAGCCGTGTTGACTTCTTCGTGACATATGAGGATAGTCGTGTTGTTTTCAATGAGATCAATACGCTTCCCGGCTTTACTTCCATTTCTATGTATCCCAAGCTGTTTGCGGCTAGCGGAATCCCATACGGCGAGTTGATCGACCAGTTGCTGCGTTTGGCAATGGAGGCATAAGGATGGTAAAGACAGTTGTGCTGTCTATTCGAGGACAACAGCACTATGCCGATCAGGAACCTGAGGTGATCGAACTGGTAACGGAGGGAACCCTTGAAAAGACAGAACAGGGTTGGTCCGTTAGTTACGAGGAAAGCGATCTGACGGGCCTTGAGGGCGTGAGAACCACATTTCTTGTCGCAGGAAAAGAGATGCACCTGACTCGGGAGGGAAAACTCAGCTCACATATGGTTTTCCGGGAGGGTGTGCCTCACGACTCACTGTATGAAATGGGCTTCGGTGCGTTGATGCTCACGGTGTGCGCTACAAAGGTAGATGCTAAGCTGAATGATAATGGTGGAACCATTGATCTGGTCTACAGCATTACGGTGGAGCAGAGCGAAGCAGGTGAAATTGAGTATCATCTCGATATTCGGACAAAATAAAAAGTGCGTGCTGCAACTTTTGTTGCAGCACGCTTTTTCGTTACAGGAATTTGTGATAATGTTCGATAAAGGTTTTTGACTGACGCAAACTGTCAACGCCGGAAGCTAATCTCAGCCGAAGCGTAGGCTCTTTCGCTGTCGCAACAAACTGGACACGGTTTTTGTAATCCGGGTCGCTGCACATAGCGCTGACGGCTTCAAAATTAAGGTTTGTTAAAGTGAATAGGACATCGCTTGCCTTTTGTTTGATGTCACAGATACCAACCTTTCTTGCATTGGCACGAAGCAGCGCGATCTCCACAAGGTTCAGAACGCCCTTAGGCGGCTCGCCATAACGATCAACGATCTCGTCTAAAAGGTCGTCAGCGTCCTCCTGAGAGCGTATGGCAGCCATTCGGCGATACAGATCCATTCGCTCCTCGCCCCGGGAAACATAATCCTTATCTACATTCGCGGTAACATTTAGGTCCGCGGAGCAATCGGGCTCTTTGGCCTTCTCACCCCGTTCCTCCAAAACGGCTTCGTCCAGCAATTTCAGATACATATCGTAGCCGACAGACATCATATGGCCGGATTGTTCAGCACCAAGAAGGTTGCCGGCGCCGCGGATCTCGAGATCTCGCATTGCGATCTTGAAGCCGGAACCAAATTCAGCAAAGTCACGAATTGCAGCAAGCCTTTTTTCAGCAACCTCCGTAAGGGATTTGTCCGGTCGGTAGGTAAAATATGCGTATGCGTGCCTTGTGGAACGGCCGACGCGGCCTCGAAGCTGATGTAGCTGGCTTAGACCAAACCGATCTGCATTCTCAATGATCAGCGTGTTTACATTTGCAATATCCAGGCCGGTTTCGATAATCGTGGTGCAGACCAGCACCTGAATCTCACCGTCGGCCATAGAGCGCATCACATCGCTGAGCGCTTCTTCGCCCATCTTGCCGTGCGCCACCGCAATATTCAATCCGGGTATGCGCTTTTTAAGGCTCGCGGCGCATTGGTCAATGGTCTCCACCCGGTTGTGCAGATAGTAGACCTGACCACCTCGTTCTATCTCGCGACGAATAGCATCGTCCAAGACCGCATTGTTGTGTTCCATCACATAGGTCTGCACAGGATAGCGGTCGGCAGGCGGCTGCTCAATGGTAGACATATCGCGGATGCCGGAAAGGGCCATATTCAATGTGCGGGGGATAGGGGTTGCAGACAGCGTTAACACATCGACACCCTTGGAGATCTCCTTTAGGCGTTCTTTGTGGCTGACACCGAAACGCTGCTCTTCATCTACGATCAAAAGGCCCAGATCCTTAAATTCCACACTTTTTTGCAGCAGTTTGTGGGTGCCGATGATCAGATCCACTTGGCCCGCCCGTAAATTCTGTAGCGTGCGGCTTTGCTGCGTAGAGGTACGAAAACGGCTGAGCACATCAATATTGACCGGGAAGCCACGGAACCGGGCTACGCAGGTCTGGTAGTGCTGCTGTGCAAGCACGGTAGTGGGCACTAAAATGGCCACCTGCTTTCCGTCCATAATGGCCTTCATTACGGCTCTTAGTGCAACCTCTGTTTTGCCAAAGCCCACATCGCCGCACAGAAGTCTGTCCATGGGAACAGGAGACTCCATATCGTGCTTAATGTCTGCAATGCAGCGCAGCTGGTCATCTGTTTCGGGGTAGGGGAAATTGTCTTCGAACTCGCTCTGCCAAGGAGAGTCGGCAGCGAAAGCAAAGCCTTGCTGTCGACGACGGGCAGCATAAAGCTGGATCAGTTCACCGGCCATATCCTTGGCAGCTTTTCTAGCCTTCGCCTTTGTTTTCTGCCATGTATCTGTGCCGATCTTATTCAGACGCACATTGGCGTCTTCGCCACCGCCGATATATTTGCTGACAAGGTCAAGCTGTGTGGCAGGAACGAATAACGTATCTGTTCCCTGATAGGCGATCTTAATATAATCCTTGATGGCGTTGTCCACCCGAATCTGCTCCATACAGACGAAGCGGCCAATACCGTAATTTTCGTGTACGACCAAATCGCCGGGAGTCAAATCGGTGAATGAGTTAAGTTTTTGGCGGTTAGTAGCGGATTTTTTAGTTGCTTTTCGCTTGATCTCGCTCTTTCCGGTCAACTGTCCCTCTGTCAAGACAGCTAGTTTCGCATCCGGGTACTCCATTCCGTAGGGGAGTGTACCTTCAGATAACAGAATCTGACCCGGATTTGGCATGGTTGTCAGAGGTATGCAGAGAAACGCAGAAAGATTTCTGTCGTTCAGCATCTGCTGTAGCAGTTCAGCGCGACGACGGGAGCCGCACAGAACAAGACAGGAAAACTCCATTTTTTGATAGTGCTGCAGGTCGCTGGCAGCGGTATCCATATTGCCGCCGTAGCCGGGCAGTTGCTTTGCTGTCATTGGTAACAATACCTTAGGGGGACAGGCTTCGGGATAGGCGGATGCGGCAAAGGAATCCAAGTACAAAACCTTGCGGTTCTGCAGGCAATCGCAAATATCCAACCACTGTGCCACATAATCGCACAATTCGCCAACTACCAAGCCGCCCTGCAGAAGGCTGTCTAATTGCATTCCCATATCTTCGGTCCGGGATTTAGCGGCGCGATGTATGCCGCCCTGGTCACAAAGGATAATGGTTGCGCCTTGGGGAATGTATGCTAGG